>NZ_JBECOT010000102.1:0-7167 GCF_040104395.1 Pseudoalteromonas sp. BZA4 | reverse complement strand
GGCAATCGTAAGACTAGCCGAGTCAAAAGCTCGACTAGCGGTGTCCAACGAAGCGTCAAAAAAGAAAGGTTAGTAGCTTAGGCTATTATCTTGGAAGCTCGATGCCTTTAGGCGCGAGTAGTTCACAGACGTACAATAGGCCATTTTATCACTTTTGATGAACGGGAATAGGATGTGCCCGGGATAGAACCGATTGTTGCAAAGTACTGCGCTTAAAGCTGAACAATTGGAAAAATGATCCATTACTCAATACCTAGTTATGAGCGTAGGGTTTTTATTTTTTTTAATGGTGCTCATGCTTGGCTTCAATCTCATGAGTATAAATTAGACACCCCTTTTATACTTGTTAAGTTTAAGCTGTTTAAAAAAGTAAAAAGTAAAAAGTAAAAAGTAAAAAGTAAAAAGTAAAAAGTTTAGGTTTTAGTTCAAAGTTTGATCAAGATCATAAAATTATTTTTACAAAGTGGCTAATATTGTAGGTGCTAAAGAAGGAATGATAATGTTTGGACTTTTCAAGTGGTTTAAAATAGTGGTAATTACTCTGTTGCTTACGCAGCATGGCTTTGCTATTGCTAAACCAATGAATTGTGAAGAGCATCATAATGGCTCATCCGACACGCATATTATACAACCAAGCAAAAATATGCATCATCAATCAATGATTGACAATAGTCACTATCACACTGAAAATTCGCAAGATTCTAAAAACCGTCATGGTGATGAAGACTGTGAAAAATGTAAAGCTGGTGATTGTGTTTGTTGTGAAGGCGGTTTTTGTACAAGCTTTCATTTAAATGCCTATCTTGTGGAAGCGCAAGACGAAGGTATTTGCAATATTCATTCTGAGCTAATTCTACAGCGTACACCCCTACCAAAATCTGGTATCCATCTCTTACTTTATCGTCCACCAATTATTGGCTAATCACGGGAACAGTGCGTCTTTTTTTCGCCACTCCCATCAAAATAGAATGATTTTTTCATTGGTTTAAATAACCAATTGTTTTGAACGATTAGTACGATATTTGGAAAGGCATTATGAAAATGCTCAAACTATTGCTATTTACAGTACTTAATGCTGTCGATTTTGACCGAGATTTCTCTTTTACCAAAAAATTAGTTTTTAGCTTTTGCATTATTAATCACGAATAATCACTTGACCTGTGTCTTAGACACAGGTCTAAGCTGTAGGTGAGATTACAAACTTAGGTGAAGAACTAAGGAGTGAACATGAAAGTTGCAGAGCTGGCAAAAAGCCTTGGAACGACTGCTGATACGGTGCGCTATTACACCAGATTAGGATTGTTAAAACCAGCTAAGTCAGTGAACGGCTACAAGTCATACTCGAATAAAGAAGTATCGAGACTTAAATTCATTTTAAGTGCCAGAAACCTTGGTTTTTCCGTTGCAGATATCAAGGAAATTATTAATGAATCTGAAGATGGTAAAAGTGCGTGCCCATTAGTCAGAAGCCTGATCAAAGAGCGGCTTGAAGAAACAGAAAAGCAGTTTCAAGCAATGTTGGCACTTCGAGGAAAAATGTCTTCTGCGCTTTCTCAATGGGAAGAAATGGAAGACAAAGCACCGACTGCAAACATGGTTTGTCATCTCATCGAAAACTTTGAGCAAATTAAAAAAGCATAGGAGGAAAAAGGGTGGCTACTAACACAAATATAAAAACTGAATCAGGCTGTTGCTGTAAGGCAAAAGCTCAATCCTCTTCGTGTAAAAGTAAGGAGAATACGTTGGAGAAAGTATCACATAACCAACAGCTTATCATTGAAGGCGCTGGGTGTGCTAGCTGTGTAGGCAAAATTGAAGGGGCGTTGAAGGCAACTCTTGGAGTCGTCAGTGCGGAAATGAATTTTGCTGATAGGACAGTAACAGTTTATGGGACAGCTAAAACAGAAGAATTGATCAAAGCTGTTGAGTCAGTGGGGTATAACGCGAAGCCAATTGATGATAGCTCAGCAACAGATGCGCTTGATGAGAAAGAGGCGGCGGATTGGGCATATTACAAAAAGCTAATGCGCGATACGTTTATTGCCCTTTCACTCGGCGTTCCTTTGATGATCTACAGCATTGTGGTTGGAGAAATGACGGTTGAAACAAACCTTGAACGCATGTCTTGGCTGGTTGTAGGCATTTTAACTTTTGGTGTTATGTATTTTTCAGGTAAGCATTTTTATGTTGGCGCTTGGAAAAGCTTTAAAAACCACTCCGCTAATATGGACACTTTAATAGCTTTAGGAACAGGTACAGCTTGGGTGTATTCGATGGTTGTCGTGTTTGCACCTGACGCCGTTCCATTAATGGCACGGCATGTTTATTTTGAAGCTACCGCCATGATCATTGGCTTAATTGATTTAGGTCTGGCATTAGAAATAAAAGCCAGAGGTAAAACCTCTGAGGCCATTAAGCGTCTTATCGGCTTGCAGGCCAAAACGGCAACCGTAGTTCGTGATAGCAAAGAAGTTCAGATTGGTATTGAGCTGGTTTTACTTAACGATATTGTAAAGGTAAAACCGGGCGAAAAAATTCCCGTCGATGGTGTGGTATTGGAAGGGCACACCTCTATTGATGAGTCCATGCTGACAGGCGAGCCTATGCCTGTTGAAAAAGCCGAAGAAGATGAGGTTGTCGCTGGTACTTTGAACAAATCAGGCATGATTATGTTTAAAGCCACACGTGTTGGAAAAGACACGGCGCTTGCGCAAATCATCAATATGGTGAAACGAGCACAAAATTCTAAACCGCCGATTGGCCGCTTGGCTGATGTTATTTCAGCTTTTTTCGTTCCTGTTGTCATGATCATCTCTGTGTTAAGTGCGCTAGCATGGCTTAACTTTGGACCTGAGCCAGCAATTGCTTTTGCCATCGTATCAGCAACTACTGTACTCATTATTGCCTGCCCATGTGCTTTGGGCTTGGCAACGCCCATGTCTGTCATGGTCGGAGTAGGAAAGGCCGCAGAAGCAGGCGTGCTAATTCGAAACGGTGAGGCACTGCAAACCGCCTCTAAAATCACTGCCATGATTTTAGATAAAACGGGCACTATTACTGAAGGGGCACCTAAGGTAACCGATATTGTTTTAGCAAAAGCTACGGACGAAAAAGACGTACTACAGCTTGCTGCAAGTTTAGAGAGCGGCTCAGAGCACCCTTTAGCGCAAGCGATTGTTGAAAGTGCGTTAGATAAGGATATTGAGTTACTAAAAATTGAAGCGTTTAACGCCATTACGGGTTTTGGTGTAGAAGCAAACTGCAACAATAAAGCTCTGCTTTTCGGAAACGATAAACTAATGAAGTTAAAAGGCATAGACCTCACAGGCTTTGTTGAACAAGCGCAGTCTTTAGCCAAAGAAGCCAAAACACCTATGTACTTTGCTGTAGATGGTGAACTTGCAGCAATCATTGCTGTTGCAGATCCTATCAAGTCAGACTCAATCTCTGCTATCAAACGACTTCAGGCTAATGGTATACGCGTCATCATGTTAACGGGTGATAACAAGGAAACCGCTGCTGCTGTTGCCAAAAAAGCGGGTATTAGTGAGTTTCTTGCTGAAGTGCTGCCAGAAGATAAAGCCAACAAGGTGAAAGAGCTACAAGAAGGCGGCGAAATTGTTGGTATGACAGGAGATGGCATCAACGATGCTCCTGCGCTAGCGTTAGCCGATGTTGGCTTCGCCATAGGCACAGGGACTGATGTAGCTATCGAAAGTGCTGACATTACCCTAATGCGTGGTTCACTTCATGGCCTAGCTGATGCCATAGCGGTAAGCAAAGCTACTTTACGAAATATAAAACAAAACTTGTTTGGCGCGTTTGTCTATAACGTAGCCGGGATTCCTTTTGCTGCGGGGGTTCTATATCCCTTCTTTGGCATTCTGCTTAGCCCTGTAATTGCAGGTGCTGCAATGGCGTTTTCGTCATTGACTGTCGTGTCAAATGCAAATCGACTTCGCTTGTTTAAAGCAAAAGAGAATTAAGGAGAAACACGATGATGTTAATTAACTTATTAGGCTTAGTGTTAATCGCACTGATTGTTTGGTGGTTTTGGCTATACAAACCCAATAAAACAATTGTTCAAGGTAATGAAGTACTCATTGAAGTGAGGGATGGCGTGTATTCACCATCCTCAATCCAAGTGTCTGCTAGTCAACCTGTCACTCTGAAGTTTATGCGCAAAGATCAATCACCCTGCGCTGAAACAATGCTTATTCCATCATTGGAGATAAGCGAGCAGCTTAAATTAAATGAAATTACTCAAATTACCTTATTGAACTTATCACCGGGAGAGCATGAGTTTCATTGTCAGATGCAAATGTATCGCGGTGTCTTAAAGGTTGTTTAGGAGGGTTTATGAACATGAAAAAAGTGACCGCCATTTTCGATGAAATGGTGTTAACACGAGTAGAAGAGGCACTACTTTCACATGGCTATAAAGGCTTTACCATTCATAAAGCAACGGGCAGAGGTGCATATGCTGATACTTACAACAGAAATCACTAATCAGCACATATAGTTATGACAATTTATGTTGCTTTTGATGATGCAGAACATGTTGCTAAAGTTTTGCTTGATGCAGCGTATACCAACGTTGAAGGAGAAGGACTAGTTAGTATCTCCCCTGTGGATAATCTCTTCTGGATAAATTCTAAGTCTGAAGCTTCAGCGGAAGATTTAAGGTCAATAGGAGGCCAATATGAAAAATGAGCACCCTAAATTTTGGTCAACACCCACGGGTTGGGCTGCATTGGTGCTTATTGCCGCAGCCACCTATTTTTTAATCTTTGAACATGGACAGCATGTACTGCAATTTCTTCCTTATTTGATTTTATTGCTATGCCCGTTGATGCACGTATTTATGCATGGCAGTCATGGCAAACATGGCCACGATCATTCACATGCGCCTGATGAGAAAAAGGAAGAGAGCTTTCAAGAACTCACGGATAAAAATGCTGCCTATCGTGACGGCTACATACAAGGTTTAGAAGAAGGACGTAAGGAATCACATAAAAAGGAGAACAGTGATGAATGAGACATATGATTATGGCTTATGGTCAATGGTGATACTGAACTCAGCAATTTTTATCTTTTTTGCCTTTAGTTTTGTCAAACCAAAAACATCTACTGATTGGCGAAGCCTTGGAGCGTTCTCCGCCTTTATTGTTGCCCTATTTACTGAAATGTATGGCTTTCCTTTAACTATCTATTTTCTGTCGGGGTGGCTGACGGAGACCTATCCAGAAGTAAATTTCTTTGCGCATGAGAATGGGCATTTATTACATACTTTCTTTGGATTTCAAGGTGATGCCCATTGGGACCCATTTCATATAGTGAGTATGGTGTTTATTGTTGCAGGTTTCTTTATGTTGTCTTCAGCATGGAATGTATTGCATCACGCGCAAAAGCATCATCAATTGGCTACAACTGGATGGTATGCAAGGTGTCGCCACCCACAGTATGTAGCTTTCATTCTAATCATGTTCGGCTTTTTATTGCAGTGGCCGACAATCCCAACACTTGCGATGTTTCCGATCTTAGTCGTTGTTTACGTCAAGCTAGCGAAACGCGAAGAAGCACAAGCGATTGCTGAGTTTGGTTCGGAGTACCACAGGTATATGGAATCGACACCAAGTTGGATCCCAAATTTTAATAAAAGTGTAGAAGGTAAAAATCATGAAAACGTTAACTAAATCAATTTTATTTATTAGTTCACTACTGATAACCACTAGCTCATTTGCCCAAAACAATGAGCATAAACATGAAGGTGCGAACAAAGCTGATATGCATCAAGGCATGGCAATACCACATGAGAACATGGGAGAAATGCACAAAAAGATGATGGAAATGAAAAAGGAAGTCCATGCCATTAAAACTGAAAAAGATCCTGAAAAGCAACAGCAGATGATGGTTGAACATCACCGTTCAATGATGAAGATGATGCAATCGATGCACAAAAACATGGAAGAAATGCCAATGCATCAACAAATCAAGATGGCTGAACATCATTTAGAAATGATGGGGAACATGATGCCGCAGATGAACCGCAAAATGGAAGAAATGAAAGATAGCAATCAACAGCATTCACACAAACATTAGGAGAAAAATTATGAGCGATTTAGATCGTAGAGTTGGCGTTAGAGAGCAAAATTTAGTTGTTCGAAATCTAAAGCTTAGCAATGTCACAGAAGAAAGCTGTGACGAGTTAGTAAAAGAAATAGATCAGCTTTTTGGTATAGATGAAGTTAGTTACAACATCAAAGAAGGTGAAATACACCTTGCCTATGATGCCGCAAACGTAAGCCTTGATGGGATTGAGGAGGTAATCCGTAAGTATGGCGCAGATGTTCATAATGATTGGTGGACACATACTAAAGAAAGTTACTATAAATTTGTTGATCAGAACATCAAAGATAACTCTGTTCATAAGCCTTGGAGTTGTCATCAAGCACCTTCGGGGGCTGGCCGGAAAAACAAATGAATTCATAAAAAAGTGTATAGATAATTAGTTAGTCAAATGAGGTAACAGTGATGAAAACACCCTATATAAAAGCTCTTTTATTGCTTACATTCGGTTTATATTTAGTGGGTTGTTCCAATACCACTTTTTATCATAAATACATGATGAGAGGTCAGGTAGTAGAAAGTTCTGATAATCGAACTCTAATCTGTATTGGTGCTAAGCATGGCGCAGAGGTTGGGCAAAAATACAGTGTTATTAGATTCCATGAAAGAATAGTATTGAGTGAAGGTGAAGATCCCTACACTATCGAAAAGGTAGGAACGGTACAAATTACTAAAATTGTGAATGATCATTTCGCAACTGTAAAGCTAGTGTCTGGTGACATTGCAGCGAAAGATATGGTGGAACTTGAAAACTAATAAAGTGGTGGCGAAAGCCACCACAAGAGCATAACAATAAAACTTTAGTGTTATTTTGTACAACCTTTGAGATTGTTTGCTCAGTTCTGGTTATCTTGATGCCAGTACGACAGAAAAAATGTTACATATGAATTAGAAAGGTATGGGCTGGCATCCTAAATAGCTGTTCCAAATAGTAGATCACCCGAGGAAGGGAACTCAATGCGGTTTGCGCGATCAGATCAGTCGCCAAACATAACCAATCAACAACCGCATTGAGTATGAACAAAATAGCATTTTTAT
>NZ_JBECOT010000101.1:0-7771 GCF_040104395.1 Pseudoalteromonas sp. BZA4 | reverse complement strand
GGCAATCGTAAGACTAGCCGAGTCAAAAGCTCGACTAGCGGTGTCCAACGAAGCGTCAAAAAAGAAAGGTTAGTAGCTTAGGCTATTATCTTGGAAGCTCGATGCCTTTAGGCGCGAGTAGTTCACTAAACTAATTCCAACCTACTCGGGCTACAACAATCACAATCAGTTAAAGATTCAGAGTGTATATTGCATTGTATATGACAGGTTAACGTTAAAAGTTTTAGCAACAGCTGAAACACATAACGAGGCCAGTCAAATAGCAACTGAGATATTCAACAAAGACAAAGTATTCGCTGTTCCCGGTGAAATTAGGTTTTCAGATGAGAGTATTTCACATAGTAATATTCTTGGAATGAACCTTGTTAATTTTGAATTCTTTGTTGAAGCAAATATGAGTCATCCACTGATTAAATCAACTTTCACAGGCGAGCATTAGCTCCCTGTGAATTTCCTTACTGGTTATACCTATGCAGCTTGAAGCAGGATGCTTAGGTATAACCAATAAGGAGAAACCTATGTTTGAAGATTCCGCTTTTCATATTTTCGACAAATCAACATCAACACTTACATTGTTCACGGGTGAGATAAAACAGATTGATGTTAATCATTTAGACAAACCAGACTACCTATCAGCTGTAAAGCAAAAGGCCATTTCTAGTGGCTTAATTGGCGAAAGCGATTTTGTATGTGAATGGGATGTTTAACAGATAGTAGGGTAAACCTTACTCTCTGAATGGGCTTTATATATTAGAGTTTATTCAAAGGGTTACGGTGAATATTGCCGTTATTTTTGATTAAGTCGCGCGATATTTTCTTTATGTAATTATATCTACATCAGTTGTGATGATTTTATAACTTTATAGAAGGCTTATATATGCGTACTGCAAAAGATAATTCAGCAAGGCTTGGTGGTAGAGTCGCGAGTCTTGATATCAGAAATGGTCAAGATGGGTATTTTGGTACTGTGACAATTGCTTGTGATGACGGCTACTTTAAGAAGTCAAACGAACCTAACGGACAAAGTGAGTGGGTTGACAGAACTTACTTTTTTGATGTCAAAGTGGATAGTCGGTTTTTAAAGAATTTTAAACCAGCTATTGAAGTAGGGGACGAAGTAACTTTAAGAGGAAAACTTGTTCAAGAAAAGTGGACTGATAATGGTGGGGAAAACCGCTCTTCAACAAAGATTAAAGCTATCGAGCTAATTCAACATCTTAGAAAAGTTGAAGTGGAATGTTTAAAAGCCTCTGGCTTAATTGGCAATCAGAACCAACAAAATGGTCACCCACAACAAAATAGTTCTTCAAACTACCAAAGTGCGCCTCAGCATCATAGTCAACAGCAAAATAATGCACAAAACTATCAGCGCAGCCAGCAAGACCAGAGCGCACCAATACACTATCCGCAATCGCAGGGCGGTTTTGCTCCTAAACCTCAACCAGGAGGGTATGGCGGTAGTCAACAATAACAAGCTAGATAAGGTTTCCTAGCCTAGGAATTTGCATGACAAGGATGTTACTTTTGTTTTTTCTAATATTCATAATACCTTTTCGCTTCTCGCGAATAACTCTGCTATGGCAGTTAAAGTTGAATATTAGTTACGCACTCTCAACATCAAGTTGAAAAGCAAAAATCTATTTTGTGAGTGCACACCAAGCAACTTCGTTGCTTGTCTTAATCTCTGAGGGTTTAACCTTCACAGGTTAGTCCTTCAGCTTTTTAACTTGGAGGAGCTTATGAATAACAAGTCAATCGGCGCATATCTACGTCGTCGTGAGCGCAAATTAATTAAACGAGCAAAACGTAATAGATCTAACAAGTTAGCTATTCGCGCAAGCCGTTTATATCAAGAGTCAAACCGCGTTTTCCACGGTTAACTTCTAACTCAACCTATCTACCAACCTAGCAAGGGAATTTTCCCTTGCTGGGGATGTTCCCTTTAAAAATCTCTTTGGAGGAGAACATCATGGCTAGACCAAAAAAGGCCATAACCAAAGCTCAAATAAATGCAGAACTTGAAAGAAAGAAGCAGTTTAAACCGAAGCGAAAAACTGATCACTTTCTGTCAGTAAATGCAGAATATACGTGCCATTCGTTAGACGAAGATATCATAACAGCTCACCGAGTTGGTAAAGTTGCCCTTGGGCAGGATGTATTTTTTAGTTTAATGGATGATTGTTTGGATGCTGCAAGAGGTGAATATTACATTCATTGGTCAGACGAGAACATTAAGGCGTTATGGGAAAGTATTTTGTATCGTTCACTTGGTATGCTTCGATATGCTAAAGCGAATTCAGAGATACTAAACGACGAACTTGAATGGATTTGCTCTGCAAATTTTGATTATGTATGCCAGTCTCTAGATTTAGATGCTTGTTTAATTAGAATTGCAGTACCACAGATCTTACAACAGTATAATCAACTTAATGAAATACTTGTAACTAACAAATACGCTAAAGCTCTTTGTGAATACAAGCACTTCATCTTAAATGGTAGCAATTGCTCATCGTCTAACTCTCATCTTTATAGTGACTTAGAAGGGCCAGACATCCCTCCTTGGCATGATCTAAAGTTTTAGGAGTTGATAATGGAAATTTATCCTACTCATGAGTCTAATACTTGGATTCTACTTGATGATAATGTTACTGAGCGAAAACTGCTATTAGGTCAGAGTGATGAAGGCTATCACTTTGGTCATATTGATGGTTGGCCAGACTCAGTTGAAGTTTGGAATTCTACCAGTTATGCAACTGAGGAATTAGCAGCAGAGGCTCAAGTGAATTTTATGCTAGACCTTGCAGTTGAGGATGAAACAGAAGCAGCATTTGAATATTGTTCTGTTCTAGACTTACCAAACCTTCATCTTTATGAAAAAAGTTATATAGACTTTTTAGAAGTACCATTTTAAATATTAAGAAATCAAACCCATCAAGGGACACTACACCCTTGACGGGATAAGTGTCCCTCAAAAATCTATTTGGAGGAGACACAATATGAATACTCAAGCACAATCAAACGTATCTACAATTAAACCTGCAACTAAAATTGATTATAACGAAATGATAGAAGTTGATGCTCATGAGCGTTTTCCTGAAATCTTCGACCCTAATCAATACAAGATTAAAATTCGTAAACACCGCCACCCAAATTGTCAAAAAGCTGACATGCATTATACGCCTGATGAAGCAACTCTTCGTAAAGCGTTAGCATGGTGGCTTGCGCCCGCTCAACCGAAGCCTCTTGGCTTTGTGGGTGAAACAGGTACAGGTAAAACGGAGTTATTACTATTCATTGCAGATCGCTTTAATGAGCCTGTTTTTATTGAAAAAGTAACCGTAGGCATGAGTGGTGAGCGTTTAGAGGGTGGTTATGAATTAATTGTTGATGGAAAAGGTCATAATGTCACTCGCAAGCGATACAGCCAAGCTGCATGCGGATACAAATACGGTGGTTTAGTTATCTTAGATGAAGTGGATAAAGCTAATGAAGATTTATCAACATCGCTTCATTTGTTTGTTGAAGGCAAGCCTTGGACACTTAGTGTTTTCGGTGAAACCATAAACAAACATGCTAACTGTCGAATAGCTGCTACAGCAAATACTACCGGTGGTGGGGATAGTGATAGGTATATTACTTCACAGCGTTTAGACCAAGCATTACGTTCGCGTTTTGGTTGGTTAAAAACTAAATATCCAAGCAAAGCAGTTGAGTTGGAAATTTTGGAAAAGAATTTTCCGAAACTAACATTGCCGATTCGCAAGCTTATGGTACAAACAGCTGACTCTTTAAGAACAGCTGCATTAGGTAAAGATCACGATGGCAACATCGATAATGGATTAGGGTGTGTTTTTTCAACACGAACTTTAGTCCACTGGGGTTTTTACATGATGACATTTGGTGCCAATCGTTCTCCATATGAGTCATTTGAATTTTCGTTTTTAGGTTCCATTGATAATGATGAAATTGAAGAGGTTAATTCTGTTGTTCAACGAGTATGGGGTGATGATATTAAAAAACCACTTGGCGAGTTAATTCAAAAAAAGTAACCATCTCAAACACTAACACATCCTCTGACTCGGCTAACTTAAAAGTTGAGAGAGGGGACACAGTGTTTGAGTGCTTTGAAGTTGAAAATGGTCGTTTTATTGGTTTTAGCTACCAACCATCAAATGGTAAATACCTCCGCATTGAAGGGGGGAAAGGCCCACTTAAAATTGACAATGTAAGAGACATTAAAGCAATGAGTATGTCTGAGTTAATTCAGGCAACCGATAAGATTGATTACATTAGGAACGGCAATCCTTATTTTCTTATTCATTCGGATGAGAAAATGAAGAGCTGTGACTTTGTAAACTGTCGAGCTCAAGTTATGTTCAATGCTCAAGGTAACCTGAAATGCAATAACCCGTTTGATGTTTATCATCATGCCGGTGAAGGTAAATTTTGGGCTGTAACATCATTCCAAAATACGACATATGTGTTGTTCAAAAATGATAATACTGAATGGAAATGGGTTTTTATGTCTGTAAACGGTGAGAGAAATGCTCTTGCCAAAAATAAAGAACAAAGAGGTTATTCACTTATTGGAATAGGCCACTTTAATCAAAATACATGGGATATTGAAGTGATGTAACAAATCGCAGGTCCTATTAATCAACCAACCCTTTGGGGAGTACTTTCCCCAACAGGGAAGTCTCCCCTTTTTTTATCAAATTGGAGGAGACAACATGTCTTTATCAAACGAAGCAATCGCAAACGGCAAAGAGTTAGCAGAACAAAACACTTCACTTAAAAATGGAGCATGTTTGTTAGGCTGGCAATTAAGATCGCCATGTGGTGAATCAACTTTACCGAACGCAAAGATAGAACTAGATGGTCAGAAAGTATCATCTAATCAAATCAAGGGGAGTAAATTACAGTGGTTTCCTAGAAGCAAGCTGAAGCTTACAACGAAGTACAACAACCGGCTTACACGAACTTTTAATAGTTATGGTGTTAAGTATGGAGACTTTACGGTTGTCCCAACGACCAGGTTAGATGAGCTTAAGTCAGAGCTTGATGGAATAAAGCGTGATTGGCAAGATGAAGTATCAGTATTAATTGCTGAATATGATATTTCAGTTAATCAACATATGGCTGAAAATTCAGATATCGCTGCACTGATCTATAAATACGCTTTATCTCAGGTTGAGTTCCAATCAAAATTCAAACTGTCGTTTACAAAGCCTTTGGCTATGAAAGCGCTTTTTGATGATGATGAAGACGATATCAAAAACGATGTTGCAGAAACTCTTTGGCAAGAAATCGCTAAAGAAGCAGGCAGTGTATATAAAACAAACTGGTTTAAAGACAAAACGCCAGTTAATCGCGTAAGCCAAAAAGTACGTTCACCATTTAGAAGAATGATGAATAAACTTATTGATTTATCATTTGTAGATAATGGTATTGAAAACGTGGTTAGTACAATACAGGAGGTTTTAAATAACTTACCTTCTAGTGGCTACATTGAAGGTCATTCATTTTCAGAGTTAACCAACTGGTTACTCGTAATGAGTAATGAAGACACACTTCGCCTTCATGCTGAAGGAAAACCTCAATATAGTGCAACACCAGAGCCGGAAGTAATTACACATGAGGATACCGACGTAGCGAGCCTTTTCGTTTCAGGTAAATCTAGTGAAACTGCTTCTGAGAGTTCAATCATTTTAGAAACAGCTGATCAAGAAAATTCATTTGAATTTGACCTAGCGCCTAAAGAAGAAACCGTTTTTTTCGAGCCCGCTGAGCGTAACAACTCTTTAGGTGATTTTGGATTTAATTGGTAACAAATTAAGGAAGCAATCTAGCTTCCTTTAATTCTAAACCCACAGGGGATACTCACCCCTTGTGGGTGTATCCCCCTCTTAAACATTTCTGGAGGAGATGCAAATGAATAAATCAAAACTATTAAAACGATTTAGAATGCTTTCAAGAGTAATGAGTAACCGTGGTGACATTACGATTAACTTAACTGGTAACAGATGCTATACAGATTACAACAGCATTACTTTACCCGTAGGTGATCTTGAAAACCCCGATTATCTCGAACTTTTGGAAGGCGCTATTGATCATGAAGTAGGCCATCTACGATGGACCGATAGAACATGGACAGCTAAGTCGTATGAAAAAGGGGTATTTTTCAATGCTATTAGAAATGGCATTGAGGATATTCGTATGGAAAGAATGGTTTGTCTGGAGTGGCCGGGCGCCATCTTAAATTTATCTAAGATGGTTACTCAAGGTATTAAAAAGGGATGGTTCAGTAAACCAACTGATAGCTTCCCACCTTCATTACTGCTGCAAGCTGTAGTTGTATATTATGGTCGATATAAAATTAACAACCAAGTACAACTAAAGGAGTTCTGTGAAATTGCATTAGCTTTATTAACTGATTGTATTGGCCAAAAACCAGTACAAGATTTAATTTTGTTATTGGATACGATACCAACGCTTCAATCTAACCAACATAGTTATGAACTTACAGAACAGATCATTCAATTACTTAAAAAAATAGAGTTTGAACCGGGCGATAGCCAAGGTGATGACTCAGGCGATAGCCAAGGTCAAAACTCAAATGTTAGCCAGCAAGTTATTAATTTTGTAAATGAATGCCTAAATGCCGATGAAAGTCAGCTCATGGCAGATTTGCATGAACAAGTTAATAACGAGCTAGAGAAAATGGCCGATGAAGTAAGATCAAGTAATGATATGGAGCAACTAATTCAATTCAATGCTCCTTTAATATCAAAAAATGATCGTGGCACAGTTGGTACTGCAGCGCTAAACCAAGCTAAGAGACTTTCAACACCTATAAGTCGAGAACTCCATAAAATAATTTATGGGTTAGACCGAAAAAGTGTGAATTTTTCTAAGCAAGGTAGAACTGTTGAGGCAAATAGACTTGCTGGAGTAAAAGCTGGTAATTTTAATGTTTTTAAATCAGAAAGAATTACTAAAGCTCCAACAATGGCGATATCAGTTCTCGTAGACAGGTCTAGTTCAATGAGTGCTGATGATATGAATGGTGTTAATACTTCTGCGCTTGCAATTAACTTAGCAATAGATAAGTTGAAAGGCGTAAATAGTGAATGCATATATTTCAGTGCCGGTTACCTATATGAAGCAAAGTGTTTTAAATCAACAACTAAAGCCGTTAAAGATAACTTTAGAGTCAGTAGTAGAGGCGGAACACATACAGGGTTAAGTCTTTATTCTGTAATTCGTAGGCTGTCACTTCGTGTCGAGCAAAAGAAAGTTGTTTTTATCATTACTGATGGTCAAGCAAGCGATCTAAAGTATTTAGAAAAGTCGATTGAAATGTCGGAACTTCTAGGTATTCAAATTGTATGCATTGGTATAAATACAGGAATGCTTTATGGCTTTGAGAATCAGGAATTACTCAACATTCAAACCGTTGAAGAGTTACCCTCGATTCTAAAACAAGTAATTAAAAATAAATTAATTGCTTAACCAAGTAATGCGCCCTTTTGGACGCATTTTAAAGCAAACACAATGTTTTAAAATGCGGCTATAAGCTGAACAATCATTATGTGAATAATCATTATGTGAATAATCATTATGTGAATAATCATTATGTGAATAAGTGTGATTACCAAGGGATACTGACGGTATAAGTACCAAGCGATTTTGACGTAATCACACTATCAATGTTGCCGAGCTTCGGCAAGTTTTGCTAACCGTAACGCAGTCGTATTCATATTTTCCCTTA
>NZ_JBECOT010000100.1:0-8641 GCF_040104395.1 Pseudoalteromonas sp. BZA4 | reverse complement strand
GAAAGCAGAATGAAGAGCTTGTTCTATATTCACAAAAAAATCCGTAGTTAGTTGCCTAACTACGGATTGTGCATGATCATTCTGATCGGTCAACTGATCAACTTCTTAACTGATCAGCATTAGGCTTTAAGCCTCTTTTTTATTAACTAGTTTTAAACTCTACCTCAACCTTGTTTTCTTCAAGTTTTACCTTACATGGTGGGTATTGGCGGTTAGTGAGTAGAACTTTTTCGAAAATATGAATTTTGACCCCTGAATGCAGTTTTTTATTAACGACTAATTGCGCATCTTCCAGTAAATCATGCAGATGATGCTCCAAGCTTGATAGCTTTTTCTCAAGCATTTCAGCTTGCTCGCAATAGTGTATTTGTGTGGCACCAATTTTTGCGAGTAACTGTTTTTTCTTTTCGGCGTCTTTTACTTGATCTGCTTTTTCGATAGCCGCTTGCAAAGTATCTAGTTGTGAATCTGTTTGTGCTAAATCTTTTAAACACTGATCAGTTTGCGCGGTGACATCAGCACCCGAAGCCGCTAAGTTAATCACCATCTTCGCGCCTGATTCATTGCCAATTTCGCCAGCAATAATTATTTGAGCATCTAAAATTTCACCGCCAAATAGTTTTCCTTGGGGGTTATCTTCTTGGCCGACTTGCAACAATTTAGTGGCTTTCATTACACAATGGCTGGCTTGTCGGTCGATGAGGATATTGTTTGCTTCAAGGTAGCTGTATTGACCATGTGATAAGTGAATGTCACCTTGGCTGATGATATTACATGATAACTTTTTATCTTCGAGTTGGTGGCCAATTACGCCTTGTTTTATGGTGATATCACCAGCTGCAGATAAATGACCAGACTCTACAGTGCCCATAACTGTTATATCGCCTTTGGCATTAATACGCATTCCCGGCTCAACATTATGAGTTACAATGACGCTACCTTCAAAATCTACATGGCCGGTTTTTACGTTGACATCGGCAATGGTAAAAATATCATCAACACGCATGCCATTCGCGATATCTACTGGAACACCTGCAATGGCTGAAATAAGTTCAAGCGGATTATTTTTAGATATTTCGGTACCTTCACCAGCAACTAGAGTATTACTTTCACCAGGCTTGGCTGGTAATACATCACCGGTAACAGTAAAGCCTTCTTTACCCGGAGTCGCAGGGATTTGCTTGATAAGTAATACGCCGGGTTCGACACTGGCAAGCTTGCCAAAATCACGCATATCGACAGTACCATCTTCACGCAATTTGGGTTTTTTTAAGCGATCTTTGAGCGTTTCAACTTGAGAAACTAGTTTTGATGGTTGGCCATCGATAGGTAAGCGACCTTTTGCTAGCACGCCTTTAGCGACTTCTCCTGCTGGTAACTCAAACTGTTGTTGTAATAGCTGTTCCAAGAAAGCTTGTTTGTATCCGCGAGCAACGCCCGCTCTGATAAGCTCCTTTTTAGCTTCATCAAGCGTCATAACTTTGCCGCCTTCAGCAAGAGTAAGTTCGCCTGTAGCAAGCATTTTATCATCGCTTAGGGTTACAACTAGGCTCGCATCATGTTTAGAGGCAACAACAAGCATGCGCTCGTTAGAGTCACTTTTGAAGAATTTATTGATAGCTTCATGATCCACTCTGCATTCGCAAAATGGTGACTTTTCTAATGCTTCGATAATAAACGCAGCACTAGGAGGCGAGTTTTCATGAACATCTAATAAAACGTTGCCGTTGTGAGCGAGCTTAAACACCTGGAGATCCTTTTTTACTACATTAGCTAAAGGTTTTACTTGTTATAACAACAGAGTGCTAGAGATTTGCTGATGAGTCAAGAATTTCGGTTGAGGGAATTAATAACTTTTTCTAAAAAAGAGCCAGCAACTTTGCGTTGCTGGCAGGGCTGATTAGTTTGTTGAAGGTAGCTCCATGATACCGTCAATCTCAACTTGCACACCTTTTGGTAGCGCACGTACGCCAATTGCGGCACGTGCAGGGTATGGTTGCTTAAAGTACTGGCTCATCACTTCGTTAACAATCGCAAAGTTAGATAAGTCAGTTAAAAAGATATTCACTTTTACCATGTCTTGAATTTGCCCGCCGGCAGCTTGGCAAACAGCTGTTAGGTTTTTGAATACTTGGTGAGTTTGCTCAGTAAAGTCTTCAGAGATTACTTCCATTGTTTCTGGCACAAGTGGAATTTGACCTGATAAATAAACAGCCGTGCCTACTTTAACTGCTTGACTGTAAGTACCGATTGCTGCAGGCGCATTATCAGTAGAAATAAAAGATTTGTTCATGATTATCCTTGTTACTTTTTACGATAGACTCTTTGCACATCAGGCATAACGCGAATGCGGCGCATAATGTTAGCAACATGAACGCGGTTTTTAACCGTGATGCCTAAATCTATCATGTATAAATTACTTTCTTTTTCGTCAGTCGCTATTTCAACAATGTTGGCTTGGGTTGAGGCAACAACATTGGTTAATTTAGCCAGCGCACCTTGGTGATTGATAATCTCAATACGCAGGGCTGCAATATATTCTTTCTCTGGGTTATCGTCCCATTTTACAACTAAGTATTTTGAGCGCTCTTTTTCCCAACCACGAATGTTCTTACATTCTTGGCGGTGAACTGTAAGGCCTTTACCTTGGCTAATATAAGCAGTAATAGCATCACCTGGGACTGGTCGGCAGCATTTAGAGTAATTAACTAACATGCCTTCAGTACCGATGATGGTTGCTTTTGCTTTTTGTGCAAGGTCGTCTAGGTCGTCTGCATCAACTTGCATCAAGCGTTTTGCAATAAGCACACTCATAAGATTACCTGAGCCTATTTCGACTAATAGCTCAAGTACGGTATTTAGTTCATGCTCTTGAAGTACACGGCGAATGTTTTCATCTGGAATATCATCGAGTTTGGTTTCACCAAGTGCTGAGTCTAGTAAACGTCGACCGAGCAGCATGGCTTCTTCATGCTGTTGGCTCTTCAGGTAATTGCGAATACCTAAACGTGCTTTACCTGTTACAACAAAATTTAGCCAAGTTGCATTAGGGTGCGCCCCTGAGCTGGTGATGACTTCGACCGTTTGCCCTGTATCAAGTGCTTTGCTTAGTGGGTGAGGTTTACGGTTAACGCGTGCACCTACACAGGTATTACCTACATCAGTGTGAACTGCATAAGCAAAGTCGACTGCTGTTGCACCCATAGGTAGTTCAACGATACGGCCATCTGGCGTGAAAACATAGATCTCTTCAGGGAATAGCTCTGTTTTAACGTTTTCAACAAACTCAAATGATGAGCCCGCACTTTGCTGAAGCTCCAGTAAGCTTTGCATCCATTGGCGAGCACGCTGCTGTGCTGTGTGGCCTGCGCTATCACCGGCTTTTTTATACATCCAGTGAGCAGCCACCCCTTTATCTGCCATATGATCCATGTCGTGGGTACGAATTTGAATCTCAACAGGAATACCATGAGGGCCAACTAATGAGGTATGAAGCGACTGATAACCATTGGTTTTTGGTACAGCAATATAATCTTTAAAACGGGTTTCGATTGGTTTGTAAAGGTTATGAGCAACACCTAATACGCGATAACAGGTATCCATATTATCAACATTGATACGGAACGCGTAGATATCCATCACTTCGTTAAACGACAGCTCTTTATTGAGCATTTTTTTGTAAATGCTATAAAGGTGTTTTTCGCGGCCTGATATAGTTGCTTCGATGCCAGACTCTTCCAAACGTGCTTCAATTTCAGTCTTAATATTGCTGATAACTTCTTTACGGTTACCACGTGCTTTGACCACTTCTGATCTTAATGCGCGATGACGCATCGGGTATAACGCTTGAAAGCCTAAATCTTCTAATTCATTTTTAATATCATGAATACCAAGGCGGTTCGCAATTGGCGCATAAATCTCTAGGGTTTCACGGGCAATACGACGGCGTTTGTCAGGGCGCAGTGCGCCCAAAGTACGCATGTTGTGAGTACGGTCAGCCAGTTTAATTAAGATCACACGAATATCTTGCGTCATCGCCATGATCATTTTGCGGTAGTTTTCGGCTTGGAATTCTTTTTTATCTTTAAAGCTGAGTTTATCTAGTTTACTCACCCCTTCAACAAGCTCGGCAACTGTGTCGCCAAAAATTTCAGCTAAGTCTTGTTGGCTAAAGTCAGTGTCTTCAATCACGTCATGCATCAGGGCAGCCATCAGCGTTTCGTGGTCTAAGTGCATGCCGGCAAGTATTTGTGTCACTTCGACAGGGTGGGTGATATAAGGCTCGCCACTTGAGCGTGTTTGGCCTTCGTGGGCTTCGCGAGCGACCACGTATGCTTTTTGTACCAGCTCAATCTCAGCGGGTGGTAAGTATTCGGATATTTTCTTTTTGAGGCCTTCGAATAGATACAAAGTCACACTCCAATGCGCAAATGAAGTAAATCGGTAACGGTATGAATAGAATATACGATGAAAAGAAGGGCTTGCCAACGGCTAGTGTAGAAATACTAGCCGTATAGCTAAATCAAAGCGGGGAGCTTGATTATTGGTTGCCACCTACGATAGCAGCCACAGCAGCCATTTCTGCTGCTTCTTGATGTTGTTGTTCTTCACGATCAATTAAGTCCATAGAAGAGCTATCTACTAACCCTTTCTCAATTTCACGTAAAGCAATAACCGTTGGTTTGTCATTTTCAGCATCAACGAGTGGATCTTTACCACCAACCGCGATTTGGCGGGCACGACGAGCCGCAACTAAAATTAAGTCAAAACGATTACCAATTGCATCTACTGCATCTTCAACAGTTACGCGAGCCATCTTAGCACTCCAAATAAATTCTTAAGCAAAGGCGTAGTTTACTGTACCAAGTTAAATTCGCCAATAGCTTGTGGTTAATTTTTATCTTATTCTTAAAAAAGTATTACTTAAGTAAGTTCTCTAATAACGCCTGATGGCGCACAGTTTGGCTTTTTAACGATAAACGTTTAGCCATAACGATAGTTTCGATTTCTGTAAGTGCAGTATCAAAGTCATCGTTAACAACAACATAATCATACTCATTATAGTGTGATGTTTCTGATTGTGCTTTTGCCATTCTTCCTGCGATTACCTCAGCAGAGTCTTGACCACGGTTATTTAAGCGTGATTCAAGTTCTTCTTTTGATGGCGGAAGAATAAAGATAGTCTCAACATCATCAACTAATTTGCGAATTTGCTGAGCACCTTGCCAATCGATATCTAAAAATACATCAATGCCTGCTGCAAGTTGGCTTTCGATTGCTTGCTTAGACGTACCATAGTAGTTATCAAACACTTGCGCCCATTCAAAAAAGTCATTTTTCTCAATTAGCGCTTTGAACTCATCCACAGAGACAAAGTGATAGTGCACACCGTTTTCTTCGCCCGGACGAGGTGAGCGAGTGGTATGCGAAACCGATACCTTCATATCGCTGTGTTTCTTTAGTAAAGCACCAATTAAGCTTGATTTACCAGCCCCTGATGGAGCTGACAAGATAAATAAATTTCCGCGAGTTTGCGCCATGATCTGTCTCTAATAAAAAATAAACAGGCTCGGACTATCGCTAATCCAAGCCTTTAATTGAACTATTGTACTTTATTTCGCTAAAAGTGCTCAAGTTTGCCTGCTTTTAGACTTTTTAAAACAAAAGACCCAGCAGGTGCTGGGTCTTATAAAAAACTGTAAAGCGTGCTTATTCTATATTCTGGATCTGTTCGCGCATTTGCTCGATTAACACTTTTAGCTCTACCGCAGCGTTTGTGATATCACTGTTGATAGACTTTGATGCTAACGTGTTTGCTTCACGGTTAAACTCTTGCATCATAAAGTCGAGGCGTCGGCCACACGCGCCGCCTTTAGTTAAGATTTTTTTGGTTTCTTTAACATGCGACTTTAAGCGGTCAAGTTCTTCAGCGACATCTTGTTTTTGTGCAAGGTAAATAAGTTCTTGCTCAAGGCGAGACTCATCGATATCTGTTTTTAGTTCTTCTAGCTTTTGGTTTAGTTTTTCGCGCTGCCATTTAGCAATTCCTGGTAAGTGGCCTTCAACAATAGTTACTTGCTCTAAAATAGCATCAAGGCGAGTTGCTATCATTTCTTGTAAGTTTGCGCCTTCATCGCCGCGAGCTTGTTTAAAATCTTCAATTACTTGGTCAAACCCTGCAATTAGCGCAGTGTTTACACTATCCATATCGAGCTCTTCGGCTTCCATAACGCCAGGCCAACGTAAAATATCAACAGGATTGATGTCACCATTGCTTTGGTTTTGCACCCATTGTGCGCTTTTAATTAATTGCTCAGCGAGTGATTCATTAATCGTTAACTCACCAACATGCGCTGGATTTGCAGCAAACTTTAAGAAAACTTCAACCTTACCGCGTTGTAAATGTTTACGTAAACGCTCACGAATAACTGGTTCCATGCCACGAAATTGCTCAGGTGCGCGGATAAAAGTTTCAAGGTAACGTTGGTTTACTGAACGAATTTCCCAAGTGCCAGTGCCCCATTCGCCTTTAATTTCGCGGCGCGCATAAGCTGTCATGCTGTGGATCATGGATGATTTCCTAGTGTTATAAATTTACAAAGTTGACTGATTATACCGAATCAGCTTTTAACCTCTAGCGTAAATTTTCTGAAATGTGCTTTTCTGATGCAGTTAATTATGTAAATGAACATGGCATCTGGCACCACATCGACTTATAATGTGGCAAATTCAGAATTAAGGGGATCGTTAATGCGTCCAAGCGAAAGAACACCTAACCAAATTAGACCGGTTACATTCACACGTAATTACACTATGCATGCTGAAGGTTCAGTATTAGTAGAGTTTGGAAATACTAAAGTTTTGTGTACAGCAACTGTTGAAGCTGGTGTACCACGCTTTATGAAAGGCCAAGGTAAAGGTTGGGTTACGGCTGAATACGGTATGTTACCTCGTTCAACACATACTCGTAATGGCCGTGAAGCATCGCGCGGTAAGCAGGGCGGTCGTACTATGGAAATTCAACGCTTAATCGCACGTGCACTTCGTGCTGCGGTTGATTTAAAGGCGTTAGGTGAAAACACCATTACTATCGATTGTGATGTTATTCAAGCTGATGGCGGTACACGTACAGCATCAATCAGTGGCGCGTGCGTTGCATTAGTTGATGCGCTTACTTACATGCGTAGTAAAGGTATGATTAATTCAAACCCACTTAAGCATATGATTGCGGCAATTTCAGTTGGTGTATATAAAGGTCAACCAATTAGTGACCTTGAGTACCTAGAAGATTCTGAAGCCGAAACAGATATGAACGTGATCTTGACCGAAACTGGCAAAATCATCGAAATTCAAGGTACAGCTGAAGGCGAACCTTTCTCATTCGACGAACTTGATGAGCTACTTACATTAGCTAAGCACTCAATTCGTGAAATTATCGACGTTCAAAAGCAAGCATTAGCTTAATAAAGAAGTAGGTTTATTAGTTATGAAAGATTATCAAAAAGAGTTTATTGAATTCGCACTTGAAAAGCAGGTGCTTAAATTTGGTGAGTTTACTTTAAAGTCTGGCCGCACTAGCCCTTATTTCTTCAACGCTGGTTTATTTAATACCGGTCGTGACCTTGCACGCTTGGGTCGCTTTTACGCTGCAGCACTTGAAGACGCGGGCATTGATTACGATGTATTATTTGGCCCTGCTTATAAAGGTATTCCAATCGCAACGACTACAGCGGTTGCTTTAGCTGATCATCACGACAAAGATGTACCTTACTGTTTTAACCGTAAAGAGAAAAAAGCACACGGTGAAGGTGGTACATTAGTAGGTTCTGAACTTAAAGGTAAGATCATGTTAGTTGATGACGTGATCACGGCAGGTACAGCTATTCGTGAATCTATGGAAATCATTGCAGATAATGGTGCAGACTTAAGTGGTGTTTTAATTGCACTTGACCGCCAAGAGAAAGGTAAAGCTGAGTTATCTGCTATTCAAGAAGTCGAGCGTGACTTTGGCACTAAAGTTATCTCTATTGTAAAACTAGCTGACTTAATTAGTTACCTAGAAGCCAAAGGCACAATGGATGAGCATTTAGCCGCAGTAAAAGCATATCGTGATCAATACGGCATTGCTTAACACCTAAAAACGCGAACAATTTAAAGGCCCAGCTATATTGCTGGGCTTTTTTGTTTTTAGAGTATTGTACTTTTATGGCCTTAAATACGGTCAAAAAGTTACTGAAGCGTTAATAAAGTTTCTCTTTTGTGGTGTTTAGACTAAAAAGGATACAAAAGGCAGTTTTTTTAAAGTTTTCTCAAAAAAGTGCTTGCGTTAATTCGCTGCATCCCTATAATGAGCATCCACCGACACGGCGGACTGCTTACAAAAAAGCAAAACGACGAGTTGGTTAAGTCAAGTAAGACTAAGTTTTGAAAAAATAAACTTTTCTCAAAATTAAGTGTTGACAAAAATAACGGCTTGCGTAGAATGCACAGCCCTTGAGGCGCGAAAGTATCTCAAACGTTCTTTAACAATATAAAGCAATCATCTGTGTGGGCACTCGTACAGATTGAGTTCTAACAGCGAAACTTAGTTTACTAAGTAACGCAAACAAATTTAGAGTCTCAATTGAACTGAGTGACCAAC
>NZ_JBECOT010000099.1:0-8750 GCF_040104395.1 Pseudoalteromonas sp. BZA4 | reverse complement strand
CATGGCGCTTTTTAAACAAGATACATCTAAGTCAGCTAGTATGGCGAGGAAAAAGAAAATGGCAGGGCTAGACGATGATTACCGCTCAACCCTGTTAGAGTCTGGGATTAAAATGCGCTAGCCGTGTAAGACGCCTAGCATAGCTAGGCGTTTTACTTGCATAAAATTGGATATTTGCTAATCTAGCGGCCTTCCTTTTTTGTCTTTTTGAGGTGTATATGGCGTTCTTTTCTCGCTCGTTGTTAGCAGCGGCCATTACATTCTCTAGCTTTTCCAGTTACGCAACCTTAGAAAAAAAACAATGCGATGTAGAGCTAAGCCATGGCTTAATCATCACTGATGATGTCATTCGTATTGTTGATAAAGGTCAAACTCGCGTACAGATCAATAACGATAACCAATTGTTTATAAGAGGTTATTGGGTTGATTTAAGCCCAGATGAAAGCAAAGTTGTAGAGCAGTTTAGTCGAGGTATTAGGCAAACAGTCCCTGAACTTGTTGACTTGGCGACCGATGGTGTAAACCTTGGCTTAAGTGCCATCGAGCAAGTTGTTGAGGGCATGTCAGACAAAGAGCCAGAAGTGTTAAAAACTCAGCTGCAATATGTTGAGCGTGCGCTGATGGATAAATTTAAGCGTGGTGATGACTTTTTCTTTATTGCTCCGCAGTCGCTGTCGAAAATAGATGACTTTTTTACCAAAGAAATCAGCCAAAAAATTCACTCTGCAGTGCATGGCTCACTTGGCGCTATTTTAGTCTCGCTAGGCGATGCTTTTAAATCGCGCGAAGGTAATATCGAAGACCGTATCAATGATATGGGGCAGCGTATGGATATCATCTCAACTGAAATTGACAAATCACTACAAAAGAAAGCAGAGCAATTAGAGATGAAAGCCTCTGAGTATTGTGAGTGTTTGAACTCATTAGATGTCACCGAATCACGATTACAACAAATGGTGCCTGGTATGGCCGATTTTGATTTGGTACAAATAAAGTCTTAATACGAACTTAAAACGAAAAAGCCCAGCAGTTGCTGGGCTTTTTCGTTTTAAGTTGATTTAAATTAACTGAATTTAGCGGTTTCAGTTTCTAAATTGCTTGTAAGACCTTTGATCAAATCGGTTGCTGTATGAGCCTGATTAGATACATTAGCTGTTTGTGAAGCCGTGTCTGAGATAGTTACGATGCGTTTGGCAGTGTCTTCACCTGCATCAAGTTGCTCTTTCGCAGCAATGGCTATCTGATGGCTCATTTGTGCAATTGCGCTGAGTGAGCTGGCAACGCGTTTTAGCTCTTCATTGGCTTTAGTCGACTTTTCAACGGTTTGTTCACTGGTACTAATACTAAGCGAAACAGATGATTTGGCATCTTGGGTTGCAGCTTGTAGTTTGCCAATCATATTGCGGATTTCTTCAGTACTGGTTTGTGTGCGCTGAGCAAGCCCGCGAACTTCATCAGCAACAACAGCAAAGCCTCGTCCTTGTTCACCTGCACGGGCAGCTTCTATCGCTGCGTTAAGCGCAAGTAAGTTAGTTTGTTCGGCAATACCTTGAATAACACTCAGCACATTTGCGATGTTATTTACTTCATCATCAAGCACTTGAATATTATTACCAGCGCTGTCAATTTGCTGCTCTAAAAGCGCGATGGTATCAGCAGCCTCGCTGGTTAAGTGGCTGGCACTTTGACCTTGTTGCTCAGCTTCTTGCACTGAGTAAGCTGCTTGTTCAGCATGTTCTACAACGGTTTGCGCTGAGGCTGTTAACTCGGTAATAGCTGAAGCAACCATTTGAGTTTCTTCGTTTAGGCTACGAGTCAGTTTGTCGAGTTCAACAGAGCGAGATTCGTTATCAACACTTTGATTTTTTAAGCTATCTGTAACCCCTTTGATACCGCCAACAACGCCACGTAACCCTTGCTGCATATAATGCATGGCAGCAATAATGCTCTCAGGTGGGGCATCTTGGCGAATATGTGAGTTTAAGTTGCCACGAGAGACGTTTTTTACAATACCGATTACTTCATCAATTTCGCCGCCTAAGGCATTAGTGAGCGATGAGCCAAAGCGAGCAATAGCAAAGGTCAGTGCAATGGCAATAAGCATAGATAAGCCGAGCAACCACTTTGCAGTATTCCAATAACGTTCATCAACTTCTTTGGCACTAATGCCTGTACCAACATACCAGCCAAACAGCGGTGTTTTTTGTACTACAGAGGTTAAATCAACGGTTTCACCATCTCGCACTGAATCCCAGTGATAGGTGATGATTTTATTGGTCGTGTTGCCCACGAGATTTTCGACCATACGGCCGATACTGTTGCCGCTGGCATCTTTAAAATCGTTAAAGCTGGTGCCGTGTAGTTCTGGATCGTGCGGAGTGGCGACAAAATCTAAGTTGTTGTCGACGACATACACATATTCTGAGTCGTGGTATTTATTTTCTCGAAGTACCTGAATAGCGAGCTTTTTTGCTTGTGCTTCTTCGAGTTGATTGTTTTTAACCATCAATTCAAATTGCTCAACAATATTAGTGGTGCTCTTCATGAGCTGGTTGATACGCGCGATGTTGTCGCTTTCGCTGGCATGGCGTAAAGATTGTAAGCCAAGTAACGCTATCGCAGATAACGCAATAAACATAGCGATAGCAAATAAGGTGATTTTTGTTTTTAAAGCTAGTCCTGATAACACAGTCAGCCTCCTTTATTATTTCCCCTGTTAACTTTTACCACGTTTGTCTGGTTTTATTAAGGAAAAATGACAGCGTTATCATGAGTTTTGCTCAAGTACCTATTTAGAGCTTCAGTTCGGCTTCTGTAAGGGCACGATATTCACCGCTTGCAAGGCTTTCGTCGAGGGTAATGTCAGCTATTTTTTCACGATGTAATTCAACAACTTTATTACCTACAGCAGCAAGCATTCGCTTAACTTGATGGTATTTACCTTCGCAAATTGAAAGGCGTAAGCTGTAGCTTGCAAGTTTTTCAACAACCGCAGGGCGAGTTAGCTCTTTTTCGTTGTGCAATTGCACCCCTTGCTCTAACGCTGCAATGGCTTCTTCATCAATAGGTTCTTGAGTTTCAACTAAATACGTTTTGAATTTGTTATGCTTTGGTGCAGTAATTTTGTGTGACCAGTCGCCGTCATTAGTGATGATCACTAATCCTGTGGTATCGATATCTAAACGGCCTGCAACATGAAAGTCGCTCATATTTGGTTCATCAAGTAAATCAAATACAGTCGGGTGAAGGTCATCTTTATTGGCACATACATAGCCAGCAGGCTTATGGAGCATGAAGTAGCGCTTACCTAAAAACACCAGTGGCTCGCCTTGCCAGCGCACGTCATCATCTTGGCTGATTGAATAATCAAATGAGGTGATCACCTCGCCGTTAACAGTGGCGTATTTACGTTTGATACCTGCTTTGGTTTTGCTGCGAGGTAACTCGGCAATATGGCTAATAAATTTATCTAAACGGCATGGAAATTTCATTGGGATCACATTTTTAGTCGGCTACAATGGCGGCGAGTATAGCGGATACTAGTTACCTATGACAGTACAGCAAGGACAAATATTACAGCATTACCAAGCGCAAATAGCCAAAGGTGATTTGCAAGAAGACCGTGCCCAGCGCACAGCGATTAATGCTCTCGATAATCTAGCCACAGAATTGGCTGCACCAAGCCATTGGTGGCAAAGCGCTAAGCCAATAAAAGGGGTTTATTTATATGGCCCAGTAGGGCGTGGTAAATCCATGTTAATGGACGTGTTTTTTCGGCTTGTTAATATTGACGCTAAGCAGCGTTTGCACTTTCATCATTTTATGAAGCAAGTGCATGAGCGCTTAACTCAGCTGCAAGGGCAGAAAAATCCGCTGACGGTGATTGCTAAAGAGTGGGCAGAGCACATTCGCTTGATTTGTTTTGATGAGTTTTTTGTTTCTGATATTGGTGATGCCATGATCTTAGGTGGCTTATTCAAAGCCTTGTTTGAGCAGCAAGTAGTGTTAGTGGCAACGTCAAACTGTCAACCGGAGCAGCTATATCGCAACGGTTTACAGCGAGCACGATTTTTACCCACTATCGATTTATTAAATGAGCATTGCCATGTTTTAAGTGTTGAAGGCGACACAGATCATCGCTTTCGGTTTGGTAAACAAACCGCACATTATTTTATTAATAACAAAGAGGCGCTAACAGAGCGCTTTTTAAAGCAAGAGCAAGTAATACAAAGGCAAACAACGATAGCGGTTTGCCACCGCGAGCTTAGCTGTATCTTGCTCGCTCAAGACGCCATTATGTTTGATTTTATGACGCTTTGCTCAGGACCTAGAAGCACCGCGGATTATATTTATTTGGCAGAGCGTTTTCAGCGCGTTTATTTACTCAATGTGCCAGTAATGGGGCGCGGAGCAACAGGTAAACAAATTGTGCATGGCATTGAAGATAGTTATCAGCGAGAAAAGCAGGATTTACAAGAACACTTTTTAGATGATGAAGCACGGCGCTTTATTGCTTTGGTTGATGAGTTTTATGATCGCAGCCGATTACTGGTGATTTCGGCCAAGGTGGGTATTAGCGATTTATATCAAGGCCAAAAACTGGCATTTGAGTATGCACGTACCGAGTCTCGATTAGTTGAGATGCAAAGCTGGAAAAGATAAAAGGCGCAATAAAAATGCGCCTTTGATGTCAGCCTAGCTGGGGATCTTCATATAAAACGGTTAAAAGCTATATTGAGCACCTACATACACGTAGCGACCAGCACCACCGCCGTATGCGCTGTAGTAGTTACCACGGCCATATGGATAAAAATCACCTTTATTATCAAACACGTTATTCACACCACCGAATACGCGCAATTGGCTCTGTTCACCAAGTGACATGGTGTAAGACGCTGAAAGGCTGTGTTTTAAGAACGAACCATAATCTTGGTAGGCAAGTTTTTCTGGATTACTGATACAAGTATCTTCACCAGCGTCACAGCGGGCATCATTTTCGTCAATATACTCTTGATAATCTTCTTCAAGACTCTGGCTTGCTTTAAACGAGCCTAAGTAATTTGTACGCCAGCGAATACGCAAGTTATCGTTACGCCATGTCAGTGACATTGAGGCTTTATCTTTGCTGCTGCCGTAACCTGCGTAGTGACTGGTTACTAAGCTGCCATCAAGGCCTTCATAAGTTTGCGAGTTTTCGATTACATGGTTGTAATCTAGTTTAAACGATAACTGACCTAGGTTATCTAAGTCTAATTTGTACTGTGCAACCACATCATAACCACGTGCAGTTAGCTCATCGAGGTTATATTGACGCTGAAGAATTTTGATAATGTTACCTTCGCTATTACGGGTAATATCATTACAAAATACGTTGTCTTCACCCCATGCTGCTTCTGAGTCGTAACATTCACGCATGATGTTTTCATTGCTGATCTGCGAAATCGCATCAACAATAGCAATATCGTAGTAATCAACAGCAAGATTAAAGTTTTCTAAAAAGGCAGGAGCCACTGTCACACCAAAGGTATAGGTATCAGCGGTTTCTTCTTTTAGATTTTCGTTACCTGCCCCTGGAGAGTAACTGTTGTTCTCATCGCTAAATTCAAAGTTAGGATCAGCAGCAAGTTGCGCAGCTAACGTCGGCTCTTTGCGGCAGTTGTCGTGACCTGCTTTAGTTGATGTTGCCGTTAAACCGTCACAAATATCATCATAGCTGTCGTAATCGCCACGCGGTGGTGACATAAGCTCTGTGATTGTGGGGGCACGTTGAGCGCGAGCGTAGTTTGCTCTAAATGCATAGCCTTCGATTGGTTCCCAAAATACACCTAGCTTGTAGCTGGCAACGGTGTTGACGTTTTCCATGCTATAGTTAGCCAAACGTAATGAAGTTTCTGCGCTTAAATTCTTTGCTAAAGGAGCATCTTTTAAAAGTGGGATCGCAAGCTCTGCAAAGGCTTCATAGACCTCAACTTCACCATAAAAATTTGGTACATAGTTGAAGGTAATACCGCCTGCTTTCATGTCGTCGCTGGTTGATAGGTCTTGGCTGTCTTTACGGTATTCACCACCAAATACCGCAGATACGGAGCCTGCTGGTAATTCAAATAAATCACCCGCTACGTAGCCAACCACACCGTATTGTTTTATTTCAGTATCAATAATTGGGTTGGTACGGATCCAAGCAGCCATTTCTTCGGTGATAGATCCCTCACCAAATAAGTTAATTGGCACACAGCCTTCAGCGCGAGCTGCTTCATCAATACATTGAATGGTGCCATCCGCTAATTCTTCTGCTTGCAAAGCTTGATTAAGTTTTACAGTATTTAATTCATTGCTACGAATTTGGTGTTGAGTAAATCGACCATAACTTGCAGATAGATCCCAGTCCCACTCGTCGTTAAATAATGTGCCTTGAAGACCTGCCCAACTACGAATGGTTTTACGGGTATTATCGGTGCTGATATTACCCACTTCACTGAAGCGGCGATCCCAATAAATACGATCTTTGTATGGGTTGGCATCGAGGATTTCTTGCGGAACATATGGGTTGTCGATTGGGATGTAACCCGGTGCTACATCAGCAAGGGGCTCGCCAGTGGTAGGGTCGTAACGCGGTACATACGCACCTTCGTATTCATCTTCAGGCGACTTATTGTTAAAAGAACCACTTTCACTGTATTGAACTTGCGCGTAGAACATCACATCGTCAGTTAAATCGTAATCAATTTTAACTGCAGCAGATACGTTATCGCTTGGTACATCAAGCATCACGTATTGATTTGAATTGATACCGTAAATTTCTTCGTTGCCTTTCCAGTCATCACGTAGAGTTTGACCGTCATACCAAAACTGTGTGTCGTTACGGCTGTTTTCTAAGAACACACCGCCAGGAATACCATCACTTTTGCTAACCCAATCAGCTTGTGTGATGTCACGCATACATTGATCGCCATCTGCTGTTTGCATTACGTTACACATGCGATCTGGATCGTAATCGTAACTATCTTCGATTTGTGCGCGTTTACGATCATAAAAAGTCATACCGAAATCACGGTCCCAGTTGGCACTGAAATAGGCGTAACCGCGATCTTCAGCAAACGAGGTACCGTAGTTTAAATCAAGGGTAAATTCTTTACCGCCGCCATCGGTGGTTTCACCCGTGTTCGCTTTAAAATCAAAGCCTTCTTTTTTGGATTGGGTGATAATATTCACCACACCTGCTACAGCATCGGCACCATAGGTTGCAGATGCACCGCCACTGATTATTTCAACGCGCTCAACCATACCGCTCGGAATGGTATTTAAACTGACATAGTTGCCACTGTAGCTGTTTGAAACAACACGACGACCATCAATCAGTGTCAGAGTACGGTTAGCACCTAAATCTCGTAGTTGTACTGTCGATAAGCCAGTCGCTGAAACACTCGATTGGCTGGTGGTGTTACCTATGCTCTCGCTAAGAGCTGGCATGTTATCAACCAAAATGTCTGATAAGTTGGTTAAACCTGTATCGGCAATGGCTTCGCGGTCCATTGTGACCAGCGGTGTTGGAATTGAAAAGCTATCGCGTTTAATACGTGAACCCGTAACAACGATTTTTTCCGGCTCTTCAGTTTGTTCATTAGCTGCTGGAGTGGTGTTGGCAGGGCGGGCAATCTCAGCATCATTGGCAAATGCATGTTGGCTAAAACCACTGGCAACAGCAAGTGCAATAGCACAAGGTTTGGTTAGTAGATTTCTCACAGGCGTTCCTAGTTGTTTTATTTTTAGTTTTTAGAACCAGAGTGATGCTCTTTTTAAGGGCAGTTAAAATTTACAGTGAGCAACACTCTGGTTGGTCGGTATTGACGTAAAAATTTTTATAGAAATGTGAACCTAACTATAATCTTAGGTGGCTCGTTTATGTCTCTATTTTATATCTATTGAATATCTATTTATTTAAAATCAGTGGCTTAAGAAATGTTCATTGTTAACCGTTTTGCAACGTTAAAGCTGGTGAAAGGGCTGCTTTTACGATAAATTGATAGGGCTTTATACTGCTGTACTTCTAAAATGGGGTTTTATTTAGAGTAAATGGAAACATCTAATCGCGTTTATCAGCTGGGCTCATGTATTGTTAACCCACTCGAAAATAAACTGATCTGCAATGGTAGTGAACAGCTTTTGCAGCCTAAGTTTATTGAGTTGTTAGCTTGCTTAGTGGCGCGTTACCCCGAACCAATCACCCGTGAAGAGCTCATCAATAATGTTTGGGAGGGCAATTTTTACGTGGGTGAAAAAGCCTTAACAAATGCTATTTGGCATCTACGAAAAGCATTTAAGGAACTCGATCCAGAACAAACTTACATAGAGACATTACGTAAAACGGGTTATCGCGTTTTATTAAAGCCCGAGCTAATAGATACATCCGATAAAGAAAACCCTGTGGGTTTTAGTATCACAGCTGCCCAATTCCGCCAGCTGTTTGTGGCTTTGTGTGTCATTAGCTTGGTGGTGATGTATTGGTTGTTCTCTTCGCCTGCAAAGCAATCTAACTCAAGCTTTGTGTTGCCGCTTAATAGCATCGAAAGCGTGACGGCAAGCCCTGGTCGTGAGATTTATCCTTCAATTTCTGATGATCAGCACACGGCTAGCGCATTTTAATCCCAGACTCTAACAGGGTTGAGCGGTAATCATCGTCTAGCCCTGCCATTTTCTTTTTCCTCGCCATACTAGCTGACTTAGATGTATCTTGTTTAAAAAGCGCCATG
>NZ_JBECOT010000098.1:0-8884 GCF_040104395.1 Pseudoalteromonas sp. BZA4 | reverse complement strand
CCAAGGTTATAATCGTACACCCGACCGTTCATATGAAAGAACGAACCTGACGTGCGTCCACCTGTTGGAAGCGTTTCAGCCTAGAGAGCAGCGGTGTTAAAGAGCATTAAATTGGCAATAGTATACCTTGTTGAAAAAAAATGCCTAGACGCACTTTTTAGCGTTTAGGCATGTAATTTCAATGAGTAACGAAGAGAGGTTATTGCTCGCCCGGATGCGTCTTTTTATGGACGTCTTTTAAGTGGCCAATGGCCACTTGGGTATAGATTTGCGTGGTGGATAAGCATTCGTGGCCAAGCATGGCTTGAATATGCCTGATGTCGGCTCCGTTCTCTAACATGAGTGTTGCGGCGCTGTGCCTGAAAGCATGGCAACCACTGGTCTTGGTAATGCCTGCGGCGCGGGTGTATTCCTTGAGCTTGGCGGTAAAAGTGGTGTGATGTAAGGCGCTGCCTTTCATGCTGATAAAAAGCGCTGGCTCAGCCACGTACTTGGCCAGTAATGGCCTTGCATCGTTTAAGTATTGCGAGAGCCAATCAAGGGCGCGTTGGCCAATGGGCACAACCCGGTCTTTGCCGCCTTTGCCTTGCCTAACGAGTAACCAGCCTCGGTGGCTGTCAATGTCGCTTAAGGTCAGGTTTAACAGCTCACGGCGGCGAATGGCGCAGGAATACAGAATTTCCATCATGGTGCGATCACGTAAGCCTGTCGGCGTATCAAGGCAGACTTGCGCCATAAGCTTGTCTATCTCGGGCACGCTCAGCACTGCTTTGGGTAAGGTTTTCGGCAGCTTAGGCAGCACCACTTCACCCAAGCGGGTATACGGCAAATGACCGGCCTCAACCAGCCATGCAAACCACAGTTGTATCTCGCTCACACGGTGGCGCTGTGTGGCGATAGACAGCGGCTTGCCGTCTTCCTTGCGGGTATGGTGTACGTGCTGTTGATAGCGAAGCAGCAAGGCTTTATCAACATGCTGGGCATGATGAATATCACGCTCAGCGCAGTAATCAATGAAGTAATTGAGCAACCAACGCTTTGCCGACAATGTCCGTGGGCTGTAGCCTCGCACTGACAACGCCGAAAGGTATTGGGGCGCTAACGCCGATAACGTCATATTCATGGCGACACCTTGACGGTTTGAGTGGCTTTTATCTGTAATAGGCTTTCTGCTTGTATGCCATCATCCGAATCAATCAATGCCTTATCGCCATTGAGGTGCAGGCCATTTTCATCACCTTGACTACCCCCTGACCGATGGCTGACCGCACCCTGACCAGAGCCTGCCCAGTTGTCGTTTTGCCCTGACCGGTCTGGATGTAATTGCTCTACATCCAGCAATTTCAGCATGGTATGCGAGCCGCTTTCACCTTGGTACAACAACTCATAATGGTAGCGTTGACGGTGGCCATTGAGATGAACAAGCAGATACTCCATCTCAACTAAGCGAGCCAGATGGACTTTAAGTGCCGTATCACTCCAGCCTGTGGCATCGCGCAGTTGCTTGCGGGTAAAGCGCACGGCATCCATGCTGGTATCATCCACCTTAGCTTGGCATTTCACCCAATCCACACAATGGTTCAGCAGCTTGCGGGTTTGGGCTGGCAGCTCGTCCAGTGTTCGCCCCAAGGTATCGTGTGCCAGTTGGTTAGCACAACGAATATCATTCAAGGTCACTTCCACATATTCCATCACCTCGCCTTGGTGTTTTACCTGTTTCACCTCGCGCTGGTATTGGTGCAGCAAAGCAATGGTATCGATTAAGGTCAGGTACTTTTCATGGTCGCGGCGGGTGCGGGTTTTATCATCCAAAAAGGTCAGTTTTTCAGCGTATGGGTTGACCACATGCAACGGCCTTAATAGTCGTTGGGCATGTTGATGCCGGGTTAAGATATGCTTTTTATCGGCGTTTTGTAGCAAGCCCTGTAAGGTGCGACGCTGTCTCTGTAAAGCATGAATATGCTGGGTTTGCTCCCGTGATTCATTGACACTTAACACCAGACAGCGGTTCATTAACTCCTCGTCCACATCAATGGCCGTGGTGGTTAAGAACAACATAGTCGGGCCTTCCACTTCATAGCTTTGGGTCACCAGTTGGCCACTGATTGGATCTTTACCCGTGCTCGCCATCGTCAACACGCCTTGGCTTTGCAGCAGCTTTAAGGCATACGCCGCTTGGCTTGCCCCTTCCTCTTCACTGATGGCCAAAATGCGGTGCTTTAAACTTGCCCCTTGCATGTAAAACAAGCTTTGCCCGGTCATCGCTGAAAACTGGGTGACATCTTCATCCGGGCACATCTGCAAAATGGCGTCCATCAAGGCGGATTTACCAGCCGCAGAGGTGCTTTGAATAACGAGTGCCAACGGTTTAGCAAGTTTGCGTGATACGCAGGCTAGATAGCCCACTAACGTATTACTTTGCTCACCAACGACACCGCAGCGACTAAAGTCCTGCACAATTTCATCAAGCAAAGTGGGTTGGCGTAAAAACGCCAGAGCCGCTTGGTGCTCTTGCTCAGTCATGATGACTTCTTTTGTTTGCTCTTCCGGCTTGCCTTGTAGCTCTTCCAGTGCGAGCAGGATACGCCCCATGTCTTGTTTAACCGTAACTTCACCCAAACCGCATTCAACGCAGGCCAGCTCAACAAAGCGTTGCCGCTGCTTGGCATGGTATAAGTCCACGCTATCAACGTGCATGTTATCGCCCACGCGCAACATCAAATTGATGCGCAGTTGCTGGCCTTGGGCTTTTTTTGATAAGCCACGGACACGGTAATGACGGTTAGCAAAACGGATGTGCCAATCGTCCCCTTGCTGCTCCATACTCAGCGCATCGGTTGAATTCTCCTCAGCAGGCACTCTATTTTCAGATGGTTTACCGTCCAGTAACATGGCTTGATTGAGCAACATTTCTAAATCTTTGGCTGGCTGAGTGCTGGCCACCATAAAAGCGTTGGCATCCTGACCCGCAGGCAATTGCACCCGCCATGGCTCCATGCCCTGCTCACGCAGGGGAGCTACTAAATTGAGCGCAGCCTTGTTTCCCGCTTCATCATTGTCATAGGCAATCAACACTCGCTTAATTCCCAACCCTTGGAATACGGCTAAATGAAAAGGACAGAATCCGTTCACGCCATAAGCGCACGTGACATTCGTAAACCCGTGCACCCAAAAGCTCATGGCATCTATCAGGGATTCACACAAAATCACCGTATCATTGGTTAAGCCTTGCTGGTTCCATACTCCTTGGTGTGTACCCGGCAAATATAAATGCTTCGCTGTCCCCGGACGCAGCTTGCCTTCGGAAGCTATTTTGCGTCCGTACATTTCTACTACTTGGTCTTGTTCGATAACAGGAATAACCAAGGAGCCGCTAAAGCGCTCCATGCCTGAATCCAAACTAAGACCCACCGATTTAAGCAATGAACGGACATCCTTTCCGGCTTGGGAGGTACGGGTTGGCAAGATTGAGCCTAATTGCTTTTGAGCATAACCAAGTTTAAACGTCTCGATTAAAGCAGGGTTATCTAAGCCGCGCTGAGCCAAGTAAGCCTTGGCCTGACTCGATTGCAGCAGATTCTTATGGTACAGCTCAACAGTTTGGCTTAGCCAATGCTGTGCCTGTTCATCCAATCGAGAGACATTTTCCGATTGAGTATTAGCAACCACCGGTTGATGCTCAACCGGCATCTGGCCATGTTCTTCCAGCAAGGTGCCCACTGCGGTTTTAAAGCTCACCCCATCACGGCGCATCACATAATCAATGGGTGAGCCACCAATCTGACACGCGCCCAAACAATGCCACAGGTTTTTATCAGGACTAACCGACAGTGACGGCGTTTTATCATCGTGAAACGGGCAGCAGGCAAAATAGTCTTTGCCTTGCTTTTTCAGTGTCAGGCCATCACGGCGAAGGATCTCAACTAAAGAAAAACGCTTCACCTGCTCCACAGTTTTAGCATCGTAATAGTTCATAAAAACGGCTGTCTCCCAGATCCCTGTCAATAGTCTGCGCAACTTTTTTTTGCCTTGAAACGCATGACATTAAAATGTACGATTATCGGACATGATATAGTTTGAACGATTGTCGTGCAACCATGAAGAACGAAAACCGGGGTTACAATCTGAACCAAAGACATTTTGAGATGATGTTGATGGCGAAGAATACCAATCCACAATTTGCTGATTTTGGGAAACGGTTAGCGCAATTGCGTAAGGCCGCAGGCTATACCCAACAAGAACTGGCTGACGAAATTAACTCAACCAGACGGGTTATTGCGTATTACGAAACCGAGAGCGACCAGCCCCCGGCAAACATTCTTGCGGACTTAGCAAGAGCATTAGGCTCTAGTACAGATGCTTTACTTGGTTTAACAGAGCAACAAACACCAAAGCTCAGTTCACGGCTAGAAAGACGACTAAAAAAAATGGAAACACTGACACCAAAAGCCAAGCGACAATTGGTGCAGTTAATTGATACGTTCATCGAAGCTGAACAGCTAAAAAAACAAGCCAGCCAATAATCCCTTATTGGCTCAATGCTCTATCTGCGGATTGGGGTTGGGGAAGCTGTATCTAATCAACTAACAACTAATCCCTTCACTTCATTTTTGTTATAGACACGACAACGCGACACCAACAAGTGCTGTCACCTTCTCGCGCCGCGATGATTAAGCCAAGACCTCTAACCCTTTGGTGGCCACCAAGTTAAGCAATTTCAGCGAAGTACCACGAGGCTTTTTACCGCCTTGCTCCCACTGCCTGACCGTTGATGTGGTCGTATTAAGGTAAGCGGCGAACACGGCTTGACTGACATGTGCCTTTTTACGGATAGCTTGAATACGCCGAGCATCAAAAGTTTCCACTTTTGGCAGGCACAGCGCATCAAACTCGCGCAGGGTTTGCATATCCATCACACCCGCCTCATTTAAGTCTTTTGCTGTGTCATGTATGACATCTAAAATACTGTCTTTCATCTCATTTCACCTCTACCATACTGCCCGTTTTAAGGGCTTTTTTCAGTTGAGCATCGCTGTAGCCCAACAATTCTTTTGCCAAGCGCTTAAATGCTTTTAGCTCTTTACTGTCGATGTTATCCCGTGCATTTTTGGGAAAGCCATACATGAAAAAGGCTTTGTTACCCACTTTGAATGCGAGGATGGTTCGCAGACCACTGCTCTTGCCTTGCCCCTCAATTGGTGCACGTTTTTTATAAACATGACCACCGAGATCGGCATCGATTAAGCCTTGTTCCATCTCATTGACAGCATCCTTAAGGGCGTTATCTGTCAGCCCTTCTTTCTCAGCCCACTTCGTGAACCACTTTGATTTATATATGCGCATTCGATTCCCTTTTAACACCCAAACTATAACACTTAGTGATACAGTTTGCATAATCGATTTTCATGCCTGATTGGCTATTCAGGGTAGCGATCTAATTATTTTTACTTTTTTGGAAGCTTTTACAGAAATTGTGTCACCATAGGGTGTGACTGGCAGTTATGGACGATGCCGATGTGTCACGCTAAAAATGTCGTAAAACCCGCATTTTTTCATGCCCATTGTTCGTTGTTGTATCTACAACAAATTCAATCTTCCATCATGTCAGTGTCATTCATTAACAAAACGAGGTATTTCAAATGACACTTGATACAAACTACCCGGATATTGATTCGGACATTTACAAACAAGCTGAAACCCGTGTGCGCAAAGCCATCCGCTTGCTGCTCAAAGAGGGGCACCCGTTTGAGCCATCCAAGCTCTTGCGCCGTCAGGAAGTACAGTACGCCCAGCGGGATTGCCAAATCCCCCAAGACTTGCTGGACATGATCGTATTCCCGCTCATGGACATCCGCGACTGGATTTGGGATGAGTATGCCGAGCGTAAACTGTGGACGGTGCCTGAGGCTGCCTGCTTGGGTGTGGGCATGGATCCGCTGTGTTACCACCTTGAACCGGGGCAATACTACAACGGCTGGCGTGAAGAGCGTGAAACCCTGTTAGACGCCATCAAAGATGCGGTATTGCTCGAAGAGTTGGTGATCATTGAGAAAGACGGTGAGCAGTACATCCGCCCTCAGGATTTCTGCAAATGGGCCTACTCGCAAGGCTTACTGACTCATGACTTGGCCGGGCCCTTGCGGGCCTTGGCCGCAAAGCCTGCAACAAAAGACTACATCCCCGACTTAGACGAGATGAAAGCCCGTTACGTCAGTAACGCTCAGCAACGTCTGTTCGCTGAGGGGCTGTCCCATGCTGAGCGCCGACGACGAGACTTGTTTGGGTTGGCCATTTACGCCAAGTATGACGACCCCACGTTGACCCGAGAGGCCATCGCCAAACTTGCCTGTGAACTGTTGAATGAAGACTGTCTGAAGCTGCCCGGCTTCGGTTTCTCAACCGTGCGTAATGATCTGTACCGCCTTGATGAAGAGCTACAGCACCCAGACCACGCCACGTTGAGATTCTTCAACTCGGTGCCTAGCGAACAAGAGATTATGAGCACAAACCCCACTCACCGTTGGTGGCCGCGCTGGCGCAGCGTCATCGCTCGCAAACTCCCGTATCTGGTACTGCCAGAATGATTTCGCTTTGTGCACCGCTGCCACGGTGCACAAAGCCTGAACCCCTTGATTTTATTCACGCAATCGGAGATTTCCCCCATGAATAAACAATTAAACAAAGCCGTTACGGCACGATTCTCAGGCGAGGATTTCACTCGTCTTCAAACCGAAGCAGAGCGCAGAGGCTGCACTGTGGCTGATGTCATTCGAAGCTCATGGACACATTACCAAGAGCAACAGCAATTGCAACAGCTTTTGCTCAAACTCGAACAGCGTCAGCGCAAAGTCCAGTTTGAAATGCTGTGCACAACCTTGGACTTGGCCGATGCAGATCGCAAACAAGCCTTAAGCCAACTGCACGGTAAGGGAGTGAAATTCTAATGAACAATCATCCCACCTCGTATCGTCGTCAGGATTGGGCAAGCATCCTGTTCGTTGGCAGCACCATCTGGCTTGCCACCTTTGTTGGCCTGCTTATCTGGTCTTGGTCATGGCTGACGCCATGGCCAGCGTTAAGTGTCCATGTGGACTATTGGCTGGATAGCGTAGCAGGATTGGTCGTTGACCAGTCCTTACGCCCTTGGCTTGGCTACTGGAGCGCGTTAGCCAAACAGGGCTGGCACTTGGCCTTTGCTCTGCACCTTGTCTTGCCAGCCTTGTTGGCAAGTATTCCGGCGTTTTTCAGTGCAAGACGCTTTTACGTGACCGGCGGCAAAGACGGTTACCGTCATATCTCTGGTGCACGTTTACATCAAGGCCGCACGGCGCTAAATCATGCTAAGCACATGGCCAAACGGGAAGCTAAGCAAAGTAGCAGCCAACCGGGCTTAAAACTGCACCCGCAATTGCAGATCAGCAAAGCCCGTGAGTCTGGCAACATCCTTGTGGTGGGCAACCAAGGCACGGGGAAAACCGTGTTTATTGCGCCTCTGATTGATCAGGTCATTGTTCGGGGCGAACGCGCCTTTATCTATGATGAGAAGCGCGAGTTTACCGCCTTGTTCTACCAGCCTGAAACCACCGTGTTACTGGCTCCATGGGATGCTCGTGGCACAGCGTGGGATATTCAATCTGATGCCCACAATGCGACACAGGCGCAGCTCATTGCCGAGCGACTCATTCCTGAGTCTCACGAACCATTGTGGTCAAACGGGGCGCGGATGTTGTTTTGCGGCATGATTGAAATATTGAACCATACCCAAACCCGTTGGGGTTGGTCAGAGCTGGCCGATATCTTAAGCTGTGACGAAGCCGTACTGCAAAGCCAGTTAAGCCAGTATTACCCACGCGCTGCGCGGTTTATCGTTGAGGGTAGCAAAACCACCCAATCATTCTTTGCGCAGCTTGTCGGTAGCTTAGGTTGGATTTACACCCTCGCTGATGCATGGCCAAAGGCGTATGAAGATGGCTTTTGTGTGCGCGACTGGGTGAGTGACCCAGAGACAGAAAAGCCCATCATTATCGTGCAAGCCGACAAACGCTATAAAGATATCGGGGCACCGTTGGCCAATACGCTCATTGCCCTGATGACCAGTCATATCTTGGCGCAGACCAACAGCACCAAGCGCGAGTTGTGGCTGTTTATCGACGAATTAGGCAACCTGCCCAAGAACCCAGCCTTGTCAGAATGGATGAGCTTAGGCCGCAGCAAGGGTTGTCGTATTTGCGGCGGCACACAATCCATCTCGCAATTGAAACACATTTACGGTGAGCAGGAAGCGGATACGCTTTTGAACATGTTTACCCTGTTTGCCTCCATGCGTGTGGGTGCGGCTGGTGAGACCGCGACCTATACCGCCAAAGCCTTTGGGGAGCGTGTCGTTGAACGCCCCACTTCCAGTGCCGGCCAAGGTGACGGCACCACACAAAACTGGCACCGGGAAACACTGCCATTGGTCAGTGCATCAAACCTTGTGCAGCTGCCGCAGCCCAATAAAAAAGGCGTGGTGGGATACCTCTTAATTCCCGGTTATAAGGCCGTGTATCGCCTTCGCTGGCCATACAGCAAGCTAAGCCCTGTCAGTGATGAGCATTGCCCGGCACAGTGGTTAACGGCCAAACCAACACCACTCGAAGCCCCTGAGCCAACAGACAAGCCCAGTCGCCGTGAGCAACTTAAAAAACAGAGGCAAGCCGCATGAATTCCATAGGTGCCATTAACGACATTTTGTATTACGAGAATGATGATTACTACCAGAACGAAAAAGGCGAACCACAGGGCAAAATGATTGGCCTTGCGACCAAAGGGCTGGGGATTAAGCGGGAGCTGGATCCCACGGTGTACCGCCGTGTGTTCAGTGGCTTTGCCCCTGACGGCCCCC
>NZ_JBECOT010000097.1:0-9232 GCF_040104395.1 Pseudoalteromonas sp. BZA4 | reverse complement strand
AGGCAATCGTAAGACTAGCCGAGTCAAAAGCTCGACTAGCGGTGTCCAACGAAGCGTCAAAAAAGAAAGGTTAGTAGCTTAGGCTATTATCTTGGAAGCTCGATGCCTTTAGGCGCGAGTAGTTCACTTTCCCTTTTAATATCAATTGAAAGGTATTTATAGTTCACGCCTTTAGCATTGTCAAAAAATGAAAACATAATGATAAATAATTAATTTTTATATTTGTTAACTGATAGCAGAAAATCAAACACAAGACCTTCATCCAACAACTGAGTTTCACCGGTGAAACTTTAATTTTAGCGGCTAAAATAATGGGGTATCACACTTTGACCTGCAATACCCCCTACCTAACAATTAACCTATTAAACTTATAACCAATTGGGCTACAGAAATTAGGGAAATTAAATTAATAGAAAACCTTCCTTCTACTTTCACTTTATAATGAATATCTATTTTCATTCGCGTGCTCATTAATATTGATAGTGCCCCAACCGCAGTGTAATCTTAAATTGCCGTAAAAGATTGGCGGTTAGAACGTGGCATCCATGCCATTTTACTATCGTTGATTTTCAACCAGGCCTCGTGCCTGGTTACCTTCATTTTTTATGTTTCTTTGATACTAACAAAATTTTTTAACTATCTGCGGCGCTGAAAAAATTAACCTGTCGCCTTAGTTCCGCTTAATCATAATTTAACGCATAGCACTTTTACGAATAAGCAAAAGGTGAGTATTTATTAAAATAATTGCCGGTGTATCTACCATTTCACATTAAAAACAGGTGCGGCGGCACTCTAGGTTACACTGTCGTATTAACCTAGAGGCCTTGCCATGTAAGCGCTAATAACGAATTGCACACGGGAAAGTTACACGCGTGATGTGAACGGTACTTTTGAACGGACTCGATAAAGTTATTGAATAAACAGGTCTGATAAACACAGCCGTACGTATTGCTATCTGTGCGTTGCTAATTTAGAAAAGTCCCTGACACGTTAATTAGATGGTACGCCCCACCCATTAGCTAAACTCATAGTGTTGGCTATTACAGGAGGAAACCATCATGTCAGTTGCAAAAGTCATAGGTATTGATTTAGGTAAATCAACCTTTCACCTAATTGGTCACGATTATTCTGGTCGTGAAATATTTCGTCATAAATACTCCAGAGCAAAGTTAGTCGATTTTCTATCTGTCCAAGAATCAACAGTTATTGCAATGGAAGCTTGCTGCGGTGCTCACTGGTTAGCAAGGAAATGCAAACAATTTGGACATGAGGTTAAGCTAATACCAGCTCAATATGTTAAACCTTATGTTAAGACCCATAAGAATGATTACATTGATGCAGATGCGATTGCAGAAGCTGCAACAAGGCCAAACATGAGGTTTGTTTCAGTCAAAACAGAAGAAGCTCAACTAGGTATAGTTATTAGACGTGTTCGTTCTGGCTATATTAAAGAAAGAACCGCCTGTATGAACCGAATTGGCTCGATACTACTGGAATTTGGACTTAGCTTTCCGAGAGGCCATCATCAAATGAAAAACTTGTTCCAATGGATAGCTGATCAAAATGAAGTGTTGCCACCGCTATTGATTGCAGAGCTAACAACTCAATATGAATATTACAATCAACTAAATGTGTGGATTAAAGCTCAAGAAGATAAGTTATTAGCGTTAAATAAAGAAAACGATATAGCTAAGTTATTACAAACAATTCCAGGTGTTGGACCTATGACTGCATCATGCTGTATATCAGCAGTTGGTAGTCCACAGGATTTTGATAATGGACGTAATTTTGCCGCTTGGCTGGGGTTAGTGCCATTTCAATATTCAACGGGAGGAAAGCCCAGAATGCTAGGTATTTCTAAGCGAGGGAATAAGGAGCTTAGAGAGTTATTTATTCACGCAGCTCGTGCCGTTATGTGGCGAGATAAAACAGCAGAAAAGTTCTTTGGAACATGGTTGATAGATTTAAAATGTCGAAAGCCGTTTAATGTGGCGCTTGTAGCTTTAGCAAATAAAATAGCAAGAATAGCTTGGTCTGTAATGACCACGAAGAAGCCTTTTGAAATTAGAGTTTAAGTCAGTTTGCATATGATAATTAATGATGACAAAACGGTTAGACCACCAGATTGAAGACCTTGTGGACAGTTCAGCAAGAAAAATGCTTTCTCGTTTTTGAGGACAATCTGGCGCAGATCTCATCGTAGAGCTGGGACTAATGTTAGTCTCTAATAGACTCTGAATACATTAGCGCAAACCATCTCCGTTATTTTTAGTTATTAACTTGCAAAACGGGGCGTACCATACATTCTGTCCAAAGACGAGTTTTATCTTTGGTCAAGATTGTGGCTGCTCAAACCATCTATTATGACTTTTAATACTCAAATACTCAAATACTCAGTTGTAGCTCGATTGAGATTTGGTAGTAGAAATTATTTTGAACCTTTATCAAATTTACCCGTTCGATTCTTACACAAATTTAATTAGAAGAGTGTCAGTAGAACCCTTCTTAATACCATTAGAATCAATACCTAAAGCCAAAGTCATCACCAGAAATAATGGGAGGTGTAGGTTTAATTATTAAAACAGTGAATACACAGATTAATTTATAAGGCTGAATTCTAATCTTGACAATTTTTGATACTATAATAACAAATTTAACTGATGATGTTATTTTTTTGTTACTATAATGGCAGTCTCATTCATCATCGGTGATGGCTTTTATATTGTCTCTTGATGAAGTAATCTTCAATACCACTTTATATATGTTACAATAGTAACAAATAATGTCATTGTACATGCTATAATTGATACTATAGTGACAGGTTTGGAGGTATTTATGTTATCCCTTTATACTGCTTATGATTTGCAGATGGATCTTAAAGAGTTTATCAAGTCAGCTCGAAAAAAAGACAAACTCAGTGTTCAGAAGTTAGCCGATCTCTCTGGCGTGCCTTATGCGACGATCCGAAAGTTTGAGTCATCCGGTAACATCTCATTACGTCAGTTTCTAATGCTTTATGAGACCGTCGGAGACTTGAAAAAAGTGAAAGAGCTAACAAAGTCGTGTGAACCTGAATTTAAATCAATAGAGGATGTGCTACGACATGCTTAAATCTGCCCTAACCGTAAAGCGTAAGCTTAGCACTGGTGAAAAGGTGCTTGTCGGCAAGCTTGTTGAAAATAGTCAACAAAGCTTCTTTCAATTTGACGAGACGTATTTAAACGCTCACTCTACTTCTTTGGCCCCGTTCAATTTAAAAGCAGACACAAGCCTACAAGTTGCGCCTAGAAAACCGCATTATGGCATCCATGGAGTTTTTGCAGACAGCCTCCCTGATGGTTGGGGTCTTTATCTCATGGATCGTGTATTTAGGCAGAACAATCAGAACCCAAAAACAGTTACCGCTTTAGAGCGTTTGGCCTACCTTGGTGAGAGATGTATGGGGGCGTTGAGCTATGAGCCTGAGTTCGATTTACTTGATGAGTCCAAGGGTTCAATTGATATTATTACCCTCGGTCGAGCTGCGATTGAAGAATTTGAAGGCACTGAGTCTGCTTTGCTTGAGCACTTGATGAAAACGGGGGGATCGGGTGGTGCTAGGCCAAAAATGAACGTTACGCGTTTATCGAATGGTCAATATTCAACATTAGACGACGTACAAGGAACAAAGCTTATAGTAAAGCTTACATCTGAAAAGTTTGACTTGAAGCACTCTGAATCAATAGTTGAATATTGCTACATGCAAATGGCTCGTAATGTTGGCATTGAGGTTCCTGAGTTTGATTTAATTGATGCGGGTAATGGGAGATATTGGCTAGAGCAGAAGAGATTTGATTGCACAGAACAAGGCGGTCGAATTCATATGATTTCTGCTTGTGGGTTATTAGATGCCCCATTTCGAGAACCATCTTTGGACTATGTGGATTTAGTAAAAGCTACGCGCATCATGTGCAGTGTTACAGAGTCACAGAAGCTTATTAAGCGTTGCATGTTTAATTATTTAACTGTTAACCAAGATGATCATAGTAAGAACTTCAGTTTTCTTGCTAGTGACTCCGATAACTGGACGCTATCACCTTTCTACGACATTGTTTACAGCCCTAATCCTTACAAAGAGCATATGACGGCTTTTGGTGGCAATGGCCAAACACCAAAGAATGTACTAAATCAGCTAGCTGCTCAGTCGGGGTTGTCTTCAAAAAAAGCGATTATGACTATGGCTGAAGAAATATTTGAAGCAACGCGTTCGTTTAGGCATGAGGCCAAGCATTTGGGTTTGTCATCTAATCTAATCAAAGAGATTGATAATGATATGATAGAAAAATTTAAGGCGCTTTAAGCACAGGATAATTAAAATTGTCATGCCTTATTTTGCAAATGTCAGATAAGTTGAGATGATCTATACTATTTTTAGCCCAAAATAGGAGCCGCCTGTTAAGGCCCATACCAAAAGTATGAAAGCTGACTTATCTGACTAATTTCGGTGCCAGCTTCATCATAATTTAGCTTGTTTTTATGTTGAATGGGACTAAACCAAAAGTTAACCGGTTTACCATTTTCCACTTTCTTAAAAGCTATTTGAATTTGTGTATTAGCATACAACTCTTCATGAGGATGATATAAATCACCGATAGACTCGTATCCTTCAGGTGTTGTAAACATTACCTTATAATAACCTGGTCTATAGCTATACTTTTCCTCAATCAATACTTTTACACTGTAAAAATTTGGTATTACAAAGGTTCTGCTATCCAAGCATGACACACTATTGTCTTTAACAATAAAATGTCTACCAGGGTGAGATTTAAGGTCTGTATTTGCTTCAAGCGTATCCGGGTAAGTAAATCCACTTTTATGGCCAAACATTCCTTTTAATGACTTCTGTCTATCTTTATAGCTAGAGTTAATCTCAGTACCATTTAGCATGATCACATCGTATAAGCAGACTGAGCCATCATCGAGGATATACGTTTCTAAAACGCCACTTTCAAAGCTTCCAATTGCAACTTTAGAGGCAAGCATTTCCTGAATGTTTTTGTCTAATGTGAAAGCATTACCTTTAATATCTACAGCTTGTATTGAATTAATCGATTCTTGGCCAAGTTTTATATAAGCCCGCTTACCTTGCTGTACAGGAATAACAACAGGGTCATTTATTTTGCTAAGCTGTTCTGCAAAAGGCACGTCAAAGTCACACTTATACATAGGAGGCTTAAAATTGCTAAATGGCAAACACGGAACTTTAGTCTTTAATTGCTCGATAGGTTTATATCCATCAATAACCCTAGTTCGAAGCATGTTAGAGTAGTTCATTCGAGCAATACCAAGGCAGTCGAATGGCAAGCGAGCCGTTTCTTTCATATAACTTATTTTTTGCTGGCCATAATACTCTCGAACTTCAAACTGTGTTTCGTCATCGCTTGCGTAAAATGCAATTTCACGCCAGTTCTCACGCTTTCCCGATTTATTTAAAATTTCTGACTCAACTTTAATCATTCAGATAACTCCAAAATCAAGGTTATAAAATTCGCACTGTTCTTCTGATGCTTCATTCATTTCGGTATCTTCATTACTCACTTGGCGGTTATGTTGGCCTAGTACGATAATATTTGCAGGTGGTTCAATGATGTCATCTAGTTTTTTTAATGCTTCTTCAAGTTCTCCACCTTCTGTTGAAACGTACTGTGAAGTAATTACGCAGCTAGCAAACTTATCGTTATTAGCCTCTTTGTAGTACTTAAAGAAATCAGAGTAATATGAAGTTAATCGGCTTTTTAAAACGGGTAAGATTGGATGGCTAATTACGCTATCCTGCATGTTCAGTGTTTTCAAGGCACGAAGAATTAATGCAAAACCAGCCCATTCAAGTGTATTGTTGAATACATCCATACCCCCAAATACTTTGTTTTGCCATGCATCAAAAGCAGAGTGCATTTCATACTCATCCATATACCAAACTTTGCTTGTACCATTTTCAAACTCTAATAATAAATAGCAACCAGAGTATGAAGCCTCCTGAGTGCTATCGCCTTTAACGTGAGATACTTTGTTTGAGCTAACATCAATTGCAAACTTATCGTTGTCATAAACCACTGCAAGTTCATAGCTTTTTACAATACCTTGAGTTTCAAGGTAGGCAATTACATTATCTGTATTTAGTGCAGGAAACAGACAATATGCAGTAGTGTAGGGATGTTTCCTAACTCTTATGTCTACTAGGTTAAGCAGCTCAGGACTCAGAGAGCCGATCAACATATCCATTTCTTTAATTGTCGCAACAACGTCATCTAGGGCGCACTCTTTAATTAAAGCGGAATAATGAGAATGTGAAGCCAAGTTGAACAATGTTTCCCACTGTTTAATATTGTCTGAAGTAGATTTGATTAGCTTTTCAATTTGAACTGATAACATTAGTACGCCTCACGTGAATAAGCACTTTCGAATTGTTCTTCATAAGCTTGGTGATTGGAGCTGTGCTGACAATCTTGATCATCAAACAAAATTGGGTCATTCATAACACTATCTCTATAAATACAAGGGCAGAGAGTCTTCCAGTGACGTTTAATAAGGGTTTTCTCCCTCATTTGATCCACATGCACTGAAAGCCACGCTTCATTGCCCATCGCCTTACCTTGCTCTTCAATAGCTAAAATTTCTTCAGGAGGCATAACTGTAGTCTTAAAAGAACCATCAATTAGCTCAGTTTGACAATAGCCACCGGCTAATTGTCCACGCATTGCTTTAGATAGAACGGTTGTAGTGTGGGTAACTTTTGAATTTACACCGTTGTATTGGAAAGTGTCTTTTTCATAAAAAACATTCGCATTAATTTGTTTTACTTTTCCAGAACGGTAAGCAAGTTTAAGAATTCCCTTGTAGCCTAATCCTAATTGAGTCACATATTGGCCTGATGATTCACTATACTCAGTTTTTAAAAAGCAAAGCTGCTCAGTAGGGCAAAGTGAAAGGCCTATTTTTGCAGCTTTTAAAAATGAACTGATTACGGACTCAACTGGAGTGTACGGGAAGCTGTATTCTACGTTTAATCCAGACATAACGATTTGATAGACGTAGTTTAGCTCTGTATTAAAGTCAAGCTTATAACCATTTTCGGAAAGATAAGCATCAAACTGGCCTTTGCATGCTGTTAATTTTCCATACAATAAATTTTGATATTCTTGAAGTGATAAACTCATAACGCTCACCGTTGAACTTGGATATGTAATTAGAATATTTGATTTAAAAAATCGCGCTTATTACCAGTCAATAACAACGACCTCATCGTTTTTGGTGTATCCATACCAGTTTTCGCTATCTAAACATTCTTTAAGGGTTGCAATTGCTTTCTTCATGTCATTATGAGCAATCATCTGGCGGGTACGTTTCAACTCAAAAATCTCGCATATATCAGCCTCTAAATATTCAACACCGATAAAAGCAAACAATTTAACGGGAATACCTGCTAAATTCGCAACATACTTATAGAAACTCTCTTGAACGTCATATCGAAGGTCTCGGCATTGGAATCTAAACTTATTTGGATTGGCTGAACGAGTAGACTTAACATCACTGGCAATTGCATGCTTGTTAATGTAATCGAATTTTACTTTAAGCATTAATCCAGAGTCAGGATCTCGCGCTATTACAGTAAGTTCCGCAAAACCATTTGAAATTAATCGCTTAGCTCTAGCGTGAGATTTGAATGTATCCAAAATTCTATGGGCGTCATCCCAGACTAAACCATCTATTGGTGTCTTATGGGTTATGTGTGAAAGCGCTCCATCGTTGAAAGCAGCTAATAGGCTAGAACACTTATTATTTTCGACCATTTTTACAGCTTCGTTGTAGGCTTTGACTCCAGCGCCTTTTATTATGGATTTCGCAATCAAATCATCAAAAATTAGGGTGTTTGGTTTAGCATCTAACAAGCGCTTAACTAACTCTGATTTAGTGCCTGAGACCTTTTGACCTGCGGCTTTTAATGCGTCCTTTAGCTCAGCACTTGTGTGAAGCGCTGTAGGATACTCAATGGCAAGAGGTACACGGAAATAGCGATCATAAAAACCAATTGGCTCTAATATTAACTCGTGACCATAAGTGCCAGTATCAAGAGTGTTTCTTTGTGCAGCAGTTCGTTTTCTTTCCTCATTAGAAAAATATTGACGAAATACATGAGCTGGTGTGTTTTTCGCTAACTCTTTAATCAGAGATGAGCTATGAGCATCTAATTCGTGGTAAACAGAATTTGGCACACCGCTATAAATACCTTCAACAAGATCACCATTAGAGTCCAAAAAGTTTGGATTACCTAAATCATCGTATGCAGGCAGAATAGTGTTAAACCATTCAGTAGGTTTTTCTGTTTCTTGAACTTTTAGATTTGCTGATGCCATGTTCTTGCCTTGCTCTACTTATTTAAAGTAGTAACATCATGTCATAGAGATTTTTTCGTGCTGAACTGAAGAAGAAAACCTATCTTCAAAGTTAATGATGAGAATTGAGCGCGATCTTTAATTTTATATTTTCAGATAGTTAAGTCATTTAGAAAGTATATAGTTTGACTCTGAGGTGCTTGCATCACACTTTCACTCTAGCTATGCTGAATTTTCAATAAGTTATAGCGGTATAATATGTCTAGGAAGATTGGCCATACTGAGGTGCAGTATCGTAAGAGGATTAAAGAAGGGCGTGGTACAGGCGAGTATCAGAATTATAAGCCTTGGTTAACGGCTTATGATGCGCCATCCGATGGTCGTGTACATCGAGTCTTTGGTTATAAATCCAAACGAACACACCACTCATTATCCGATCTTGACCTATCCATGTTCTACTTGCTTGAGTGGCGGCAAGATGTGCTGCAAGTCAAAGAGCAGTTTCCGCTTGAACGCAATATAACAATAGAGCTTGCTGAATCTACTGGCATCAAATATCCAAGTGTTCGAGGTATTGACCAATACTTACCAAGTGACTTTCTTGTTGAAATAACCTCATAGATTAACCACTTTTTATTAACTATATTAGCAAGTTAGTGACATACCGCTAAAAAAGACCCCAGCGTTTAGCCTTGCCCTCACTGCTACTATATAATAACGCTCAAGTATTTTGCGCGAATTCAACCCCGAAGTGCACCACTCGCTAAATTAGGCCGCATTGCGTAATTCGTTAAACACAACGACAGGCTGTTTGTAACCTAGGCACTTTCTAGGTCTGGCGTTTAGCGCACGTTCTATAT
>NZ_JBECOT010000096.1:0-9852 GCF_040104395.1 Pseudoalteromonas sp. BZA4 | reverse complement strand
GCTAAGGGAAAATATGAATACGACTGCGTTACGGTTAGCAAAACTTGCCGAAGCTCGGCAACATTGATAGTGTGATTACGTCAAAATCGCTTGGTACTTATACCGTCAGTATCCCTTGGTAATCACAACTCAACAAACCTGACAGCGTTAACTGACTCAGCTTAAAGCGTCATCACAATTCGGCCTGTGATATCGCCTTTTAGCATGTCGTCAAAAATATCGTTGATATCTTCTAGGCGTTTTTCTTCAATAATCGCTTTAACTTTACCTTTGGCAGCAAAGTCGAGGCATTCTTGTAAGTCTTTACGCGTACCAACGATTGAGCCTACAACAGACACACCATTTAACACGGTATCGAAAATTGGCAATGGCATATCTTCGGGTGGTAAACCTACAAGCACACATTTACCGCCACGGCGTACGCTTTTATAAGCTTGCTCAAAACCGGGTTTTGATACGGCAGTACACACAACACCATGTGCGCCGCCTACTTGTTCAAAAATGGTTTCTGAAGGCACTTGCTTCATAAAATCTATGGTGATGTCTGCGCCAAGCTCTTTGGCTAGTGCCAACTTGCTCTCGCCGGTATCAACGGCAATTACATTAAAGCCCATTGCTTTTGCGTATTGCACTGCTAAGTGGCCAAGGCCGCCAACACCAACAATTGCAACCCAGTCGCCCGCTTTGGCATCAGTCACTTTAAGCGCTTTATAGGTAGTAACCCCAGCACAAAATAGTGGTGCGGCTTCAGCAAACCCTAATTCTTCAGGAATTTTCACCACGTAATCGCCATGGGCTACACAGTACTCAGCATAACCACCATCGACTGAATAACCCGTGTTGTGCTGCTCAAGGCATAAGGTTTCTTTGCCTTCTAAACAAAACTCACAATGACCACAGGCACTATATAACCAAGGAACACCGACACGGTCGCCTACTGATAAGTGTTTAATGTTTGCACCTACTTTTTCGATAGTACCTACCCCTTCATGGCCCGGTACTAATGGCATTTTCGGTTTGACTGGCCAATCTCCATGACAAGCATGTAAATCTGTGTGGCACACTCCACACGCGGCAATTTTAACTAGTACATCGTTAATTCCCACCTCTGGGCATGGGATATCTTCGATAGTTAATTTACCTTTGTACTCTTTATTTACTGCAGCTTTCATAACGTTCCTCCATGGTATTAATTGCGATTCAGCCTATACGATAAACTTATTAACTGTCACTATTATTGATCCACATCAAATAGCTAATCACTGCGGCATTTAATTAAACTATCATTTAAATTCAATAACTTAAATTCAAATAATCGCGTATCTACACTTTAGTAGTAGCAGATTGCATAGTGGCTATTTCTTTTAGTTATACCCCGAGCGTGCTAGCATTTAATTTCTGAAAGTTTTGAATACTAAAAATTATGAGCCTATCTGAAAAAAACTTAGCTTTTGTTATGCACTGCGGTGAAATGGGTAGCCGTTGGGGCTTTAACCGCACCATTGGTCAAATGTGTGGATTATTAACCATTACTAAAGAGCCAATGACCGCCAATGAAATTGCCGATACCTTAAGTATCTCGCGCGGAAACGTAAGTATGGGCATTAAAGAGCTACAGTCTTGGCGCTTAATTAAAGTGCATCATATTCCCGGTGACCGTAAAGAATACTACGGCCCTGCTGGCAGCATTTGGGATATGGCCAACCGCGTATTCGAAGAGCGTAAAAAACGCGAGATAGACCCAACCCTTAGCCTGCTTCGCGATAACATTTTAGAAGAAGCCCACAATGATGATGAACGCTTTGCTCAGCAGCAAATGCAAGAAATTCACGACCTACTCGAAACCGTAACTAAATGGTCTGCAGAGCTACAACGCTTAAGCCCTGAGCAGCTCCAAAGCCTAATGAAACTAGGTTCAGGCATTGGTAAGGTACTTGATTTTAAAGATAAGATTTTGAAAAAACCGGGGAAAGGGGAATAAGTTAGCGAGTTACAAGGGGAAAGAGTAAAGTTAGCAAGTTACAAGAGTAAAGTTTGTAGGATGCGTTTAACGCCGAACATCTAAAGATTCACGGCTGAAGCCGTTCTTACGGGACTCACTAGGCGTGAAACTTGTTTCGCGCGCTCTCTTGTAGGTCGTGCTTTAGCGCGTTTTGAACGGGTAATCATAACTTCACTTGCCTTTGCTATACTAATGACTAAACGTTTATTTACGTTCTGACTTAAATGGAGCTTAGGCTATGTATAAACAGACAGAAATAAGTTACTCGTTAATTATTATTTTATTAGTAATTAGTGCCTTTATAGTTTTATCCCCTGAACTGGCTGGCCTCAAAATAATTATATTATCGATAAACCTGCTTGTTACTTTGCTGTTCTTTTCACTAACAATAGTAATCGATGAGCAAAAACTTCGTTGGTATTTTGGGTTTGGGATTATTAGCAAAGATGTTGAATTATCTCAGATTGCAGAAACCTCAGCTTACAAAACAAAGTGGTATCAAGGGATTGGCATTCGTATGCTAAATGATGGCTGATTATACAATGCATCAGTTGGACAAGCCATTAAAATAACTTTAACTGACGGAAAAAACATATACCTTGGCTGTAAAAACGTTGATGCACTGCAACAAGTACTCAATGTAAAGGTTTAAAAATTGTATCGAGAGGAAAGTTACAAGAGTAAAGTTAGCAAGTATATTTTAATAATTTTGTATTTTTCCTCTTGAGCGCAGCGCCTCTTGAACTCTTTGTGAGTAATTCACTTAGAGATCTTTTGCAGTAGTAATAAAAAAGCGCGAGATAAACTCGCGCTTTCTGCAAATCCCCTAGTGCCTAGCACCTAGTTACCTAGGCTCTAGTATCTAATCACTTAATCGCTGGGTAACCAATGCGATCTGATAAGTAACCAACACTGGTTGCAAAGTAATACGAGCGGTTCCAGTGCATAAGTGCTTTGTAGTTATCGTAGGCTAGATACATACGACCATTTACGTCATCAGGCATTACCATTGCGGCAGTAATATCAACGTTTGGTAAGTCGCTACCATCCATTTTACGAACCCCAAGAGCTTGCCAATCAGCAAGGCTGCGCTCTGACTCTTTCCAATACTCTAACCATTGGCTGCGTGTTCTAGTGCCACGCTTAAGAATATTTGAGTTATCAAAGCCTTCAGGTAATTTAACTTGGCGACCCCAGGTTAAATCATCGTTCCAACCTGCTTGCTTTAAGTAATTAGCAATTGACGCAAAGGCATCTTCTTCTGTGGTCCAAATGTCTTTGCGGCCATCACCGTTGTAATCAACAGCGTAAGCGTTAAATGAGGTTGGCATAAACTGCGTTTGCCCCATTGCACCAGCCCAAGAACCTTTGAACTTATCAAGGGTAATGTGACCCTCTTTTAAGATATCAAGCGCTGCCCAAAGTTGGTTTTTGTACATGGTTTCGCGGCGACCATCAAAAGCAAGTGTAACTAATGATGCAATTACACTGTGACCACCTTGGATTTTACCGAAGTTACTTTCAAGGCCCCAAAGTGCAACAATAAAGCGTGCTTGAACGCCGTATTCTTTGGCTACTTTTTCAAGAACGTCTTGGTTTTCTTTGTATAACTTACGCGCGCGGTCAATTTTCCATTGCGGCACACGTTTTGGTAAATAAGTTTCGAGGGTTTCTTTTACTTCTGGCTGATTTTTATCAGCTGAGATCACTTTCTTTTTGAATTTAGCTGTTGCAAGTGCTTGATCAACTAAAGCTTCATCATAGCCTTTTTCAAGTGCTTCTTTTTTTAATGCTGCAACGTAAACGTCAAAATCAGCTTGTGTCTTTTGTTCTGCCAATACTGAAGTACTTAGTGAAGCACTGAGTAAAATGACGGCAAGTTTTTTAATCACTCTCAACTCCCTTGTCTTTTTTAAATTGGGTTAACAGATTTTCTTCCGGCGGAGGTAATTGCAAGTAGAACCCTTGGTCAATTAACGCTTGCTTAACCGCGTCTAAGTCTGCCACACCTAACTTTTCACGGCTTGCTAGATTAATCATCATCACGTACTTAGGTTGACCAAACGTTTCTAGTAATGGTTCAGGTACGCGTGAGAAATCATCTCTTTTTTCTACAAAAAGGTATGTATCCGCTTTTTTAATACTTTTATACACCGCAGTTAGCATTATGGCCCTATAATATCTTGCTTAACGAAGGCGCACACTATAACATGAGTGATATAATAAGTTAGAAAAAATAGATTAGATTTTTACTGTATATGCCTTGTTCAGCCTGTGTTTATACTTAAATAATGCTAATCCAGACAATTCAATTGAGCGTGTATGTCGGAACAAATTTTTGAATTAAAAGGGAACCTTTTTACGTTATCTGTTTTACATTTATTTTCAGCAGATACAGCCCTTTTAAGTAAGCAGTTAGATGAGAAAATCGCCCAAGCACCTAAGTTCTTTGCCGGTGCGCCTATCGTAATCAACTTAAGCGACGTACAAGATGAAGCGCTTGATTTCTCTTTCTTAAAATCAATGTTAAGCGGCCTTTCGTTAAACCCTGTTGGGGTTTGTAATGGCTCTCAAGAGCAAAACGAAAGCGCAAAAGCTGCGGGCCTGTCGGTGTTAAATTATTCACAAGACGTTAAGGGTGCAACCGCTAAACAACAAACAAATACATCTATCGTTGAAAAAACCGTTCACCTGCCTGCGCAAGTTATTCATGGCACTGTACGTTCGGGCCAGCAAGTGTATGCAAAAGACCGCGACCTGATCGTAATTGGTGCTGTAAGTCATGGCGCCGAAGTGATTAGCGATGGCAACGTGCACATTTATGGCACCCTTCGTGGCCGTGCAATTGCAGGGGCTAAAGGTTACAACGAAGCAAATATATTTTGCCAAAAATTAGAAGCAGAACTTGTTTCGATTAATGGTAGTTATTGGATCAGCGACTCTCTACAAGGTGAACACTGGGGCAGCGCAGTACAAATCCAACAAAAAAATGATTCATTAGAAATTTCAGCTTTGGTTAAAGGATAAATCTCATGGCAAAAGTGATTGTCGTTACTTCTGGTAAAGGTGGTGTTGGTAAAACCACATCGAGTGCTGCGATTGGCACAGGTTTAGCGCTTAAAGGCTTTAAAACCGTTATTATCGACTTTGATATTGGTCTACGTAATCTTGACCTTATCATGGGTTGTGAACGCCGTGTTGTTTATGATTTCGTAAACGTAATCAATGGCGAAGCTAACCTAAATCAAGCACTTATTAAAGATAAACGCGTTGATAAGCTACATATTTTACCTGCCTCACAAACCCGTGATAAAGACGCCCTAACCCGTGACGGTGTTGAGCGCGTACTAAACGAGCTGAAAAAAGATTTTGATTACATTGTGTGTGATTCTCCAGCGGGTATCGAAGCTGGTGCAATGATGGCAATGTACTTCGCTGATGAAGCGATTGTAACAACAAACCCAGAAGTATCATCAGTACGTGACTCTGACCGTATTCTTGGCATTTTACACAGCAAATCAAAACGTGCTGAAGAAGGCCTTGAAAGCGTAAAAGAACATCTACTATTAACTCGCTATAATCCTGAGCGTGTTGAAAAAGGCGAAATGCTTTCGGTAGAAGACGTACAAGAAATCTTAGCGATTAAACTACTGGGCGTTATTCCTGAATCACAAGCTGTACTTAGTGCATCGAACTCTGGTCAACCGGTAATCCTTGATGGTGAATCGGATGCAGGCCAAGCATACACAGATGCAATCAATCGTTTATTAGGCGAAACTGTTGATTTTCGTTTCTTAGACGTAGAGAAAAAAGGCTTATTTAAACGGATTTTTGGAGGTTAATGTGTCTTTACTTGACTACTTCCGCTCAGAAAAGAAAAGCAGTGCGTCATTAGCAAAAGAGCGATTGCAGATCATTGTCGCGCACGAACGTTCACAGCGTGGTACACCAGATTACTTACCACAGCTAAAACAAGACATCCTTGATGTTATTCGTAAATATGTGAATGTAAACACTGATGCAGTTCAGGTGCAGTTTGACCAAAACGAAGATGACTTAGCCGTACTTGAGCTAAACGTCACCTTACCTGACGAAGAAAAGAAATAGTCAAAATTGGGCGCTTAGTTTTTTAACAGCGCCCTTTTTTATTTATGCCACTGCATATGAAACTCATAGTCGTCTTCGCCTAGAGTTTTAAACCCTGCCCGTTGATAAAGCCCATACGCTGGATTGGCTTTTAACACCGTTAAATTAATCTCTGCTGTTTGTGCTTTTAGTGTATCTAACACCTTAGTGCCTAACCCTCTGCCCTGCTCTTTAGGTGCAATTTGTAGCTGTAATAAACTGATTGCTTGGTCACTTACGATGAATTTTGCTGCGCCTACACATTGCCCGTCATTTAATACTAAATGACTGTGCTCAAAATGCTCTGCCACTCTTGCTTGATGTTGCTCAAGTGATAAAAACAACCCCTGATTCTCTAAATGCTCAACCATGGTATTTAATCTTAAGTCGAGTAAATAAGCTTTGTCTTGCTCCGTTGTTTTTACAAAAAAAATCATTATTGTCTTAAAAAAGAAAAAGGTACTTTAATAAAAGTACCTTTTTAGGTTGCAACAAACAACATGCCTATGGTTAAAAATTATAATTTGCGCCTAAGTAAAAACGGCGGCCCGAATATTGGTTATAGGTAAAGCGATTACTTTGTTTCCAATATCCTTCTTCAAGTTCTTCTGTTAGGTTCACCACTGATGCAGTAAATGAAAGATCTTCTGTTAGGTTGTACGAGGCATTCACATCTAGCTGACCATAGTCTTTGGTATAAAAGTTGTATCCTTTATGTATGCCATTAGCACGGTCATCTTTCCAGTTATACGACGCACGAACACTAAAGTCGTCATTCTCAAAGTACACCGAAACATTATATTGGTGCTTAGCGGTGCCTGGTATTTCGGCCTCTGTTTTTTGCCCGTCTGTCGAGACTTCGCTGGTGCTGGTATCTGTGTAGGTATAGTTGGTTAAAATACCAAAACCATTATCAAACGAATGCTGGAAGAACAGCTCTAAACCTTCTGATTTTGCATCACCCCCACCCACTTTGGTGTTCATTTCGACTTCGATTGGGCCGTTACAACAATCGTGTTCACGCTCAACAATTTCTACTGTCGAGATTGGTAGGTTAGAAATATCCTTAGAGAATAATGTCGCACCCAGTGCTGAGCCATCGCCATAATACCATTCAATACCTAAATCGAATTGGTCTGATAACATAGGCTCAAGGCCTGTGTTTACTGAAGTTCCTCGCCCCCTCCCGGTCCATGAATCAGGTGAGTTAATGTTAACAGGTGGACCATAAGTTTCAGACTGGCTTAAATCTGAATAGCTGATTCGAGACATTGTACGCGCTGCTGCAAAGCGCACCACAAGATCTTCGGTTGCATCCCACGCAAGGTTAAAGCTTGGTAGTACTTCGCTGTCATCGCTACTGCGCTCGTTTGGCTCAGTATCATTATCATCTTGACCAATTACTTCATCGTAGGTCAAGGTGCTCAGCTCTGTATTCACATAACGCACACCGACATTACCGCGGAAATCTTGCCATTCAAAATCAGCTTGGGTGTAAACAGACCAAATTTTCTCTTCAAGGGCGTATGTGCCCGATAGTGATGCTACCACTGTCTTACTAAAGTTATCTTTTAAGTAATCATCCAACGCTCTAAAATCAAACGCTAAAAAGTTGAATGCGCCTGTATCACCCGCGCTGTTATCAACCACATGGTCGCTTACCAATGTTGGTGCATCTGGGTGAAAATCTGGATTATGGAACCACTCAGTCCCTGGTAAGTAGCCGCGGTAACCGCCGTTATCAGCGATACCGTCATCCCAACGAAAGTCGTTACGAATACCTTTAATTTCGTGGTCGCGGTATTTAGCACCTAAATACACACGGCTGAAAAAGTTGCCATCGAGGTCAAATTTTACATCTGTTTGAATGTAATCTTCTGAGTCTTCGTTTTCAGATGAATAAGAATCAAACCAATCGTAATACTGGTATGCTTCTTTATCGTTGGCTAAATCAGTCGACACTTCGTAGCTTGGTTTCCCGCCTTTGGTTGACCAGTGCCAACTATTTACTGAACCTAAACGCGCATCTATATTGGCGTAGGTTTCTTTTGAGGTACCGCCTTCAGCTTCGGTATGACCCAGTTTTACTGTAATGCTGTAAGTATCGCCATAATAAGTGCCTTCAAAATCGTAAGTGTTTGATTTTGACTCGCCAAAACGCTCACGCCCTGTTAACTGTGGCGATAACAAACCACGGCGAACCGCTACACCGCCATTTACATCGGCATCACCCCAGTTATTATCATTGAGTAGACCATTATCGCCATTACCGTAGGCAACCACGGTATCACCGTCTAGTTCAACACCAAAATAGGGGTTGTGATTATCATTCCACTCAGCAAAAAATACTTCTTGTCCAACTTGGTCATAACTTAATTTTGCGCCAAAATAATTAAAACTCAGATCTAAACGGTCTGTTGGCATCCATTGAATTGCAACTTGATAACCATCACGGTCACGGTCTTGGTCTGCATTTTTAACATGTATACCAGATGATGCCCATACATCGTCATATACCTCCCCGGTTGCTTGATCTACTATCGCAGGTTGATCTGCGTCTTCAGCTGTGTCCGAATAATATCGCCAACCAAAAGACTCGTTCGAAATAGTTACCACTTTCCTTTCCTGACGAGTAAAGCCGGCAAGCACACCAAAGTTTTCGTCGTCATTTTTCCATGAATAAAGCACGTTGACTTGCGGCTTAGTGTCTTCAGACACATCATCGTAAGTCACCTCTGCACTTAGCGCCCCTGAGTTTGCTTCCATCTCAAGAGGTTTTCGGGTGTGTAAAATAACCGTACCACCAATACCTCCTTCATCGGTGCGTGCTTCAGCACTTTTGTACACTTCTACACTTTTGATCATGCTTGAAGGCAATAACGTGTAATTAAAACTACGGGTAGGAATACCAGAACCTGATGAAGCAATATAGTTACCGTTTAATTGGGTGAGAGTCCAATCCGGTGACGTACCACGAATACTCACGCGGCTACCTTCGCCACCGTCGCGGTCAATCAAAACGCCCGATACACGTTGCAATGAGTCAGCGACGTTTTTATCAGGAAACTTACCAATATCCTCTGCGGTGATTGCATCAACTGTCGCCGTTGAAAGTCGTTTTATTGCTAAGTTTTCTGCAGTTGAAGAACGAATACCTCGTACTTCAATCACTTCTACATCATCATTAGCTTGCTCTGCTGCATAGCTTGTATTAATTGCCGCCAGTAGCGAAATTAAAATTGCATTACGCTTAAAATGCCTTCCTTGCCCTTTTGTTTTTATTACAGTTTGCTTGCCCATGCCTATCTCCAATTGTGTGTTCTGTTTTTGTTTATGAGGCTTTAATACCAACCCGCAATAATACTTAGTCATTTTGAGGGATTAAACCTGTCGCTACCTGCGTTAAAAATTTCTGATTTAGAACAACTAAATAACGAAATTTTTGCCTTGTTATCAACAAGGTTTTCTTGCCTCAAAATAGACCATTTAATTAAGCGGATTGGTATAACCTCCCAAAAACGATTTATTGTTGTCGGTTTTTAAACTGATTTTCGGTAGTTAACAGCTTGTTAAACTCAAACTCAGAATAGGGTGAGCGGGGCCTTGTTGATCAAATGCAGCTCTCTAATAAACTCACTTAACTTACTGATATTTAGGCAGACCAAGGGTGTTGATCTTATTTAGCGCCTTCACTTTGATCATCGCTTCAACCAGTTGGCGATTGT
>NZ_JBECOT010000095.1:0-10335 GCF_040104395.1 Pseudoalteromonas sp. BZA4 | reverse complement strand
ACATTTTTTGCCAAGTCGATGCTAATTAGGTTAAATTTTGACATGTATGGATTCCTTATTGGTAAAAGTAATTGTCCAATTTCTTTATACCGTACTCACTATATTTGGGGGAGGAGTCCATACATCTTCTACAATTAAAGGGCTTTGCACAAAGAGAAACAACTGAGAAGGAAAAGAGTAGACAAAAATATACTTTGTTTACCTCTTAAGCGAAGTGTCTCTTACCCTCTTAGTGCAGTAAAATGTCTTTGGTGTAGGCGTGTATTTCGCGCGAAGATACATTCATAAAGAGAATCACGAGCCGTCAGCTGTCAGTTTTGAGTCGACTTATTTTGTTCTAGGGCTTTACTAAAGGTCTATCTCGTAGGTGGCGCTTTAATGCCGAATATCTTAACTCTATTCACGGCTAAAGCCGTTTCTACAATTAAAGGGCTTTGCACAAAGAGAAACAACTGAGAAGGAAAAGAGTAGACAAAAATATACTTTGTTTACCTCTTAAGCTAAGCGCCTCTTATCTTCTTAGTGCAGTAAAATGTCTTTGGTTTAGACGTGAAGTTTATTTTACGTGAAACATACTCACAAAGAGAAGGGAATGAGAGTAAATGAGAAAACAAAATTTACCATTTCTCTCTTAAGCGGAGCTTCTTTTTCTCATTATGAATATTCGTTTTAACAACAAACTAAATTAAAAATCATTCAGCTTGTATCTACTTTGGTACTGTTAGTTTGACCTTACTTAAGATTAAATTGTTAAATAAGGGACTAGTTATGAAAGCTGTTATTCCTGTTGCGGGCCTTGGTACTCGCATGTTACCTATGACTAAAGCCATCCCTAAAGAAATGCTGCCTTTAGTTGATAAACCGCTAATTCAATACATAGTAAACGAATGCGTAGCGGCAGGTATTAAAGAGATTGTATTAGTTACTCATAGCTCTAAGAATGCAATAGAAAACCACTTTGATACCAGTTTTGAGCTAGAAGCAACCCTTGAAAAGCGTGTAAAGCGTACATTACTTGAAGAAGTGCGCTCTATCTGCCCTGATGACGTAACCATTATGCACGTTCGCCAAGGCGAAGCTAAAGGCTTAGGCCATGCGGTAATGTGTGCAAAACCAATTGTGGGTGATGACGACTTTGTTGTTGTACTGCCAGATGTAATTTTAGATAGCTATACAGCTGACCAAAAAACCGAAAACGTGGCTGCCATGATCAAGCGCTTTAATGAGGTGAAAGCAAGCCAAATTATGCTTGAACCAGTACCACAAGAAAGCGTACATAAATACGGTATTGCTGATATTGGTGGCGTTAAAATTAAAGCGGGTGAAAGTGCGCCAATTAAAACTATGGTTGAAAAACCAAAAGCTGAAGTTGCCCCTTCTAACTTAGCGGTAGTTGGCCGTTATGTGTTATCTAAAGCGATATGGTCTCTGCTTGCTAATACCCCTGCTGGTACAGGTGGCGAAATTCAATTAACAGATGCTATTGATGAGTTAATGAAACACGAAATAGTAGAGGCATTTCATATGAGTGGCCGTGCCCACGACTGTGGCGACAAGCTTGGCTACTTAAAAGCGATTGTTGAATACAGCATGCGCGACGATAAACTCGGCGCAGAATTTACCGATTTTGTAACCGGAATGGTTTCGCCAGCAGAGCGACATTTAAAAGCGGTTTAACCGAAATATTTAGTGGTTAGATGTGCGTAATTATTTTCTAGCCACTTGCTTTACCTATTCTTCGAATACAGTTTTGTGTAACGTGTAACGTGTAACGTGTAACGTGTAACTTGCAAACTTCCAATACCAACTTCTTGTTTTTTGTTTCTGATGTTATATTTAAAGCAATCAAGGATTTTATAATTTTAACTCGGATTTCCTAATGCCAAAATTTAATACGTTATTTTTAAGCTGTGCGGCTGCCCTGAGCTTGCCAGTGGTTGCCGATGACATAAAAAGTTATCAGTCTTTTTCTGGTTATACAGGTTTAATTAACACCCCAAATGCTCAGGCTATGCAATCTGGCACTGTTGATATTGGCTACAATACCCTTTTAGATTTTAAAGGTCAGGAATACCAAGACGGCCATAACTTTATATTTTCGGCTGGGTTATTTGAGGGGCTAGAAGTAAGCGGGCAAATATCGTCTAACTCAATGCACGATAATATGTTTTATAGTGAAGGCCGCGGTCAAACGCGCGACTTATCGTTTAATGCTAAATACCAGTTACCTTATATACCTAAAGATTGGTTTAGCGTGGCTGTTGGCGCTAAAGATATTGGTGGCGCCGCTAATAACTACAAAACGTTTTATGCTGTGGCCTCAAAAGAGTTATGGGACTTTCGTTTTAGTGCCGGTGTTGGCTCAAGCGATCGCGCTACTGGCGAAATGGATGGCGCATTTGCGGGTATTGAGTGGCATCCACTGGAGTGGTTTAGCTTATTAACAGAATACGACGCCGAGGCAGTTAATGCAGCAGCGCGCTTAACAATACCAAAAGAGTGGCTTTATGATATTGGCGAGCTTACTTTTACTAGCCGCTTTTACAGTAGTACAGATTTTTCTGAAGACAAAGACACTTACTGGGGGGTTAACTTTACCCTGCCATTATCTAACGAAGCTAAAAGTAACTATAAGGCAGTAGAACCCGCCCCATATGTTGCACCTGTTAGTACTAAGCCTGCAGCAAAAGTAAATGACCATGGTTTAGGGTTTATTCAAACATCGGTTGCCCCAAAGCTTGCTGAACTGCCTGAATCGGTAACAGTTGCCACTGCAGAGCAAAGTCAAACACTAAGCGCACAAAAAGTGGTTGGCTCTAGCTTAAGCAAGCAAGCATTTGCATTAAAAGAGGCGCTTATAAGTGATGGCTTCGAAAATGTGGTTGTAGGCTACAATTTAACAACCGTGTTTGTTAACTTTGAAAACTCAGTATTTAACCGTAACGATATTGACGCTATTGGTGTAGTACTTGGCCGAATTGCCGAAAACGTTGTTAACGATAATACACATTTTAGCGTTCAGCTTTCTAAAACAGACATTCCGTTACTTGCGATTAGCGGTAATATTGATAACTACCGTTTGTTTATCGAAAAAGGCGTTAGCCCTGATTTAAATGTTCAACTTGATAAAGCGGTTATTCCTCAAGGCGTTACTTGGGCTGGTAAAGCTCAGGCTAGCCCTTATTTTAAACCGCGTTTAACACTCAGCCCAACCATAAGTAATACCTATGCGACTGAGCTAGGCGTGTTTGATTACTCTATTGCTATTAGAGCTGATTTAGATATACCTATTTGGAAAGGTGCGGGTGTATTAGTAGGAGGCCAGGTTAATGTTGAAAATAGCGACGATTATGACGAGCGCGGCCCATTTAGACGTTACCGCCAAGAAACAGAGCTCGACCGAGCGATGTTTTACCAAACATTTAAGCTGCCGTATGGATTTTACAACCAAACACAGGTTGGTTTTATAAAAGAGCGCTACGATCTTACGGGTATTACTAACGAAACAACTTGGCTAAGTGATGAAGGTCGCCACAGAGTGAGTGCTCGAATAGGCTCATTTAAGTACGAAGACTACCGTGGTAGTAAAACATTCCAAACTCTTAACTACCAATATAATTGGGTTGAACAAGACATTACCTTGCACGCAGAGGCTGGCGACTACTGGTACGAAGATTCTGGCTATAAACTAGAAAGTCGTTTTTGGTTTGGCGATAGCTATTTAGCTATATTTTATGAAGATACTAATATTAAGAAAGCTGGTTTAGCATTTAGTATTCCACTTACGCCTCGTAAAGGTATGAAAGCGTATAAGCTTGGCCAAATAAAGGGTACTGAGTCTTACAGGCATACCGCTAGCACCGAAATTGGCGAAAGTGTTAACCGTTTAGTATTTAGCCAAGGCTTTGCTCCTGGCAGCGCTGTTAGTACTTACAGAACGCTCCTTAATCAGGGACGAATGTCTAGCGATTATGTATATCAAAACTTAGCAAGACTAAAAGAGGCGTATTTAACCTACAGATAACAATTTTAGCTGGGTTAAGTATTGTACAATTTAGATTTTTAGCTATATTATTGTTACGATGATTTAAATAATTAACGAGGTTGAATTACTCGTTTTTAATTTGTAAAAAAATGTGGTGCTAGCTATACTTTTTTTGGCTTTCGCCGCTTTTACATTAATGAACTAATTCATTTGCAAATGTTGATAAAGGAATAGAAGGACTCCCTATGTTTACTAACAAAAAATCGCTACTGGCGTTATCGGTAGCATCGGCTTTCGCTTTAACAGGTTGTTTTAGCGATGATGATAATAATAAACCAGTGCCAGATGACGGCGGTGATGGCGGTGATGGCGGTGTTGTAGTTGTTGCACCTGAAGCTCCAGCTGCACTTGACTTTGTTGTAAGTGGTTCTGTTGTTCAATCAAACGATGAAGACGAGTTTGATGTAATTGGTGACGCAACAGTTAGATTTTTAGAATCTGGCTTGGCATCAACTAGCATTGTTGATGTTGATGGTAACCAAGTTCAGTCTTTAGATCTTGGCGAAGAAGGTAGCTTCCTTGTTACACGTAAAAGCGACTCTACTACAAGCAGTGTTACTGCGATTGTTTCGGCACCAGGTTTCGTAACTAAAGCGTTTAGCGTTGACCTTTCTAATGAAGACGACAACGACGTTCTAGTTGCTCAATTCTTACTAACACCTACTGACGAAGAAGGCCTAGCGGCCGACGCTGAAGTTTCTACTGCTATCAGCGGTTCTACTACTACAGCAGACATCGTTGCTGATGCAACGCCTGAAGGCGGTTCTTCTTTAGCGTCAGCTACATTACCAACAGGCATTACTCTGCAAAATGCTGATGGCGAAGCGGTTACAGGTTCTGAAGTTACTTTAAACGTACTTGGTACAGACCCTTCAACTGAAACTAAAAACTTAGTTTTACCTGAAGGCTTAAACAGTGATGACGAAAGCGACAATGTTGCAGTGCCTGTTTCTTTAGCAAACGTTACACTATCTGTTGATGGCACAAGCGTTAAAAAGTTCGCTGGTGACACTTTAAACGTGACTTTAGCTGCTCCTACTGACTTAGCTGCTGACGAAGAGTTAACAGTAAGCTCACTAGACGAAGAAACTGGTATTTGGATGCCAGAGACTTTCCCTGTAACTAAAGGTGCAGGTACAGTAAGCTTCGACACAGACCACTTAACTTGGTTCTCTGTTAATAAATCTGTTCCTGTATGTACTGACGGTTTAACTGTTAACTTTACTGGCGATGCAGTACCTACTGGCGGTTTAACACTAGCTGCATACTCATCAGACGGTTTCTTATGGTCTCGAGTTGGCGCAGGTAGTACTTCTCGTGTTGTTCCTCCTGGTTTCTTAAAACGTTACGGTATCTCTTCTGATGCTACTGCTACTGTAGTGGTATTTGACAGAGACGGCGCTATCTGGGGCGAGACAGAGAACGAAGTAGCAGTTTGTGGTACAGTTGATGACTTTGCATTAGCATCTCCTTACACATATGTTGATAAAACACTTACTATCACTGGTTCGTGTGCGAATGACTCAGAAGTTGCTGTAGATGTAAGCAACTCAGCTGTTCGTTATAAGCGTGATGGTAAAGCTGTACGTACTGCACTTAAAGATGCAGATGGTAACTTCCAGCTTACTAACCTACGCGAAGGCGAAAACTACGAAGTTACTGTTAACTTCCGTAGCCTATCTTCAAAACTTGAAGGCTCAAACACAATTACATTAGATAGTGTAACTGGTGATGACCTAACTCAAGAATTCTCATTCACTTGTGATGAAGTTACAGGCTCTGGTGGTACTGGCTCTACAGGTGGCACAGGTGGTTAGTAACCATTTTTTGTTAGTTCCTACTAGGGATTAAGCTTGAAAGCCGCATTTATGCGGCTTTTTTATTGCTTGCTTATTAACTCACTATTTCTACTTTTACCTCTTCGGTTAATTCACTTTTAAACTTTTCTGCCAAAGCTTGTTTGGCGTGATCATCACCGTGGACGATTTTGATTACACTTGGCTTTTTACGCATAGTGGTGACGAACCTGATTAATCCTTTTTGATCTGCGTGGGCGCTGTAGCCGCTGATGGTATGAATTTGCGCTTTAATCATTACTTTTTGATTATTGATAAATACGTAGCCGCCGCGTGGGCCGTATTTTTGAATCTCTCGGCCTAAAGTTCCTTGCCCTTGGTAGCCAACAAAAATAACATCGGTTGTTTTGTCGGGCAAAAACCGCTCTAGGTAATTAACTATTCTGCCGCCATTACACATACCGCTAGCAGCAATGATGATTGCCGGCTGCTGTTTAGAGGCTAAAAAGTTAATCAAGGCAAGGTGCTCTTGGTGGCTATCAATTGTATGTAGCTGGTTAAAGTCGAGCGGGTGGCGTCCTTGTTTTACGCGTTTTTTTGCTTCGTTATCCCATAGCTGTTTGAAGTGTAAATATTCATTTGTAAAGTTGGCTGCCATTGGCGAATCTACAATAATTTGCAACTTATGCCACATAGAGCGTTTGCTTGCCGAGTGAATAAGCTGCTCAAACTCATAGAGCAGCTCTTGAGTTCGGCCAATGCTAAAAGCGGGTATGAGTACCACGCCATTATCGCTTACCGCACGCTCAATAACCTTTTTAAGAACGGCTACACGCTCTTTACGACCTTGATGGTTTTTATCACCATAGGTTGATTCTATAACCAATGTATCTGCGCGGTAAGGTGGTTTTGGCGTTGGTAATAAGGGGGTGTAAGGCGCACCTAAATCACCAGAAAATACCACTCTATGCGTGTTTGGCTTTTTACCTAGCTCAATTTCTACATAGGCAGAACCTAAAATGTGCCCAGCACGTTGCAGGCGAATTTTAAATAAGGCTTTAGGGTAGAGGGTGCTTGAGGCCACTTTTTCGGGGCTAAAGCCCACTCCTACGGGAATGCAGTACCATTTGTTGAAGTCGAGCGGGACAATCTGTTTTTTTAGTAACTTTAAGCAGGTGCGGATCATTGCTTCGTCCCGTGTTACCCCTACTTTTAAGGCATCTTCAATAACCATAGGCAATAGCTTGGCGGTGGCAACCGAGGTAAAAATAGGCCCTTTGAAACCTGCAGCAAGTAAGTAGGGTATGCGACCAACATGGTCTATATGGCAATGTGTGACAATCAGCGCTTTTACCGTTGATATATCAAACTCAATTGCAAGATCTTGTTTGCTGTCTTCCCCTTGAAATAGACCACAATCAACAAGTACAGAGTTTGCGTCATCAATAAATAGCTGGTGGCAAGACCCAGTTACGCCTTTCACCGCTCCGTGGTGTTTTATATGCATAATAATCTCCTTATTTTCAAGTTAGAGTTTTAGAATAGAAGTTATTGACTTATAGAGCAATGGGGCGAGCGAGCAGCTATCCACGGCTAAAGCCGTTCCCACGGTTTGATGTAGGCGTGAAATTTATTTCGCGTGAAAATATTTACACAAAGAGAAGTGAATGAGAAGAAAATGAGGGAAACACAGGTGCATTTTTTACTTCCTCTAAAGCGCAGCGTCTCATAATCTCTTTGTGCGATTAAATGTCTTTGATGTAGGCGTGAAATTCATTTCGCGCGAAAAATATTTGCACAAAGAGAAGTGAATGAGAAGAGAATGAGGAAGTGATAATAATGCTTTTTTGTATTCTCTTCAGCGCAGCGCCTCTATATCCTCTTTGTGAATATAAAACCTATCCTTTATTTATTTCTAATATCGCTTTAAGGGTATGTTCTTTTTCAAGAATATCGCCATAAAGAGCAAACTGGTTACGGGCGCGTTCTAGGTTGTGGTTTGCATGCTTGGTGGCAAAGTAATTATCGCCATCAATAAAGTCTGTTAAAAAGCGCAGGCCAATCATAAAGGTCATAACTTTGGCTCCTAACCAGAAGCTTTCTTTTTCGGCGTCGGTGATCACACCTTGTAATGGTTCAACATAACCTTTAACGATGGCGGCGAAGATCTCTTCACGAACGCGTACATTATTTAGGTTAGTTGAGTCTTCTTGCTCAGGTGAGCAGAAGGTACGTACCATATCGCCAAAATCAAATAACCAATAACCAGGCATACAGGTATCTAGGTCGATGACTGCTTTTGCATCATCTGACTGCGTGCAAAACAGCATATTGTTGATTTTTGTGTCGTTATGACAAGGTCTTAAAGGAATGTTACCTTCAAGCTGTTTTAGTTCTTCAACAAGTGATTGTTGAGCTAAACAAAAATCGATGTCGTCTTGGCAAAGTGCCACACGGTTTACAGGATCTTGTTCGATGACTTTTTTGAAAGCGTCAAAGCGCATCGCTAAGTTATGAAAATCTGGGATCACATGATGAAGCTGTTCAGCCTGAAAGTCTTGTAATGCCAGCGCGAATTGTCCAAATGCATTGGCTGCAGTTTGTGCTTGCGAGATTGTTGCTACTACATCTTCACTATAACTGCCGCCAATAAATTCGAGTGCACGCCAAACACCTTGATCGCATTCAACTAAAAAATCACTTTCGATGGTTGGAACATGACGAATAATTTCGAGGCTGTACTCACCATTATCGTGCTTTTCACTTAGGTGCTGCTCAATTAGTCGTGCATTTTCAACTAGCTGATCAGGGTTAGGAAACACATCGGTATTTAACTTTTGCACCACCAAAGCGTTCTCTTCATTTTTAAGCAACATTGTGGTGTTGATGTGGCCATTGCCAATTGGCTTTAGCGTTACGTTATCTGTGCTTAAGCCAAAGTGCTCAGAAAGATAAGTTGCAACAGGATTCGACTTCATTAATTTTCCATTACTTATTTTTTGCAAAAAGAGGTGAGGGTTAATCGTTTTGCTTACGACGTAACTGACATAAAGTGTGTGCTATTGCATCCAATTCAGCTTTGTAAGTCACGCCATACCATGGCTCTTTTGCAGTATAAACGGTTACAGCTTGGCGGTTATCTTTAATCGCGAGTTGTATCTCATTGGGTAAATAGTACTCTTTAATGACACCGTTGTCAGTACTTTCTAAAAACTCAGTAAAGCCTTTTTCTAAGTCATTAAATAAACTAGGTGTTATTCCCCAAAAGCTCATTGAGCCAAGGGCTTCATCGGCTATTTTTAACCTTTCACCTTGTGGGTTGTTACCTTTTAAAACATTATTTTCGAGTTTGATGTCTAGGTATTCGACCACATCGGTTAAATACTGGTGGCTATCAACAGAGCATACACCACGGTTTACGCCACCTTCTTCGGATAGAGTATCTTTTATTGGATAACCTACCATCGCCCAATTGCTATGCTGTTTGAAGTGTTCGCTAATAATTGCAAAAGAAGACTCGCCATAATAATCATCGGCTGTAATGACAATAGCAGGATTATTCACATAGGGTTTTGCGCAAAGTAATGCATGGCCTGTGCCCCAAGGTTTTTGTCGTTCAGCGGCTAGGTGCTCATAGCTATTTGGCACTGCACTAATTGCTTGCTCAACGAGGATTACTTCGAGCGACTCAGGCAGGCGCGGTAAAATGGTTGCTTCAAACTCAGCACGAATTTTTTTATTAATGATGATCACGGCTTGGCTCACGCCCGCTCTAACCGCATCCTGAATACTAAGCTCCATGATGGTACAGCCCAGCCCTGGTATTTCGGCAATTTGTTTGTTTCCGCCAAAGCGGCTACCCAGCCCGCCAGCCAATACGATTAAAGTAAGAGAGTGTTGAGTCATCATACAAGTTAAATAAAAAACAAAGGAAAAGTGTACCAGAAACAATCACGCAGGAGGAAGTTATGTGTTGCACAAAGAGAAGAGAATGAGAAGAAAATGAGGGAACCACTGGATTATATTTACTTCCTCTTCAGCGAAGCGCCTCTTAGTCTCTTTGTGCGATTAAATGTCTTTGATGTGGGTGTGAAGTTTAGTGAGCTATCAGCTTTCAGCCGTCAGTATTGAGCAGAGCGGCATTGTTTGTGGTTTCTCTATTAATTTGCATGCTTGGTGCTGAATGTTAGACGCGCCAAGCAAGCGTGACGCCTACGTTTGATGTAGGCGTGAAATTTATTTCGCGCGAAAAATATTTGCACAAAGAGAAATAAACGAGAAGAAAATGAGGAAGTGATAATAATGTTTTTTGTTTTCTCTAAAGCGCAGCGTCTCTTAGTCTCTTTGTGAATTAAAGATCTTTTTCTAACCACAGAGATGTATGGACTCCCCTCCCACAGGGGGGTAACGTAATAAGCGACAAAACTTTTACAAAAGGAGTCCATACATGGTGAATCTTAACGTTATTGCGATTGATTTAGCAAAAAATAATTA
>NZ_JBECOT010000094.1:0-11046 GCF_040104395.1 Pseudoalteromonas sp. BZA4 | reverse complement strand
TCTTCCACAAGTTCAAGGTGGCTAAATAACGACATAATTAACAAGTAGATAGTGACAATGTGGGCGTTATTAGATCAGAAAAGAGGCGGATGTTAAAGCCTTTTTACAAAGTGCGATCCCGCCGTGGGATAGATATGAAGCTATAGCGCACAATATGATACTAGAAAAAATCAAAATAAAATCTATAAACTTAGCATTTACACCAACATCTTTTTTATATTTATCAATAGACGACATAATTGACCAATTCAAAAAATAAGGGTTTTTATAAAAAAAATAAACAGCTGAAAAAGTACTAAATAAAATAGAAAAAAAATCATATATAACCTCACAAAATATCAAACTATTTTATAATCCTTTTAAAATCTCACGCCATTTAAAGCGAATGGCGTGAGAATAATTTTCTTACACCTCACATTGCCCAAATAAGTGATTAATACCTACACCTATGAAATAGCCTCCCATTAATGAACCAGCTAAAGCAGTACCAATAAAACCACCAGCAGCTGCAGCTGAAGAATATCCTGTCGCAGCTCCTATTGTCATGCCTGTTCCACCGCCAACACCATAGCCAATAGCAATATCACCAAAGCTTGGCAAAGAACAGCCATCAAGAGAGAATGCACCATTTACTTCTTTAATTTCATTTACATTTAATTCGCGCATATCGATGCTCCAAATTTGTATAGCTGATTATTTATATCTATACTCAGCAAATGTTGATTATTTATTTTGCAATATAAAAATATAGGCAAAATAAGTTGTTAATAGGCTAGCTTTAGCTGCTCGCTAAAGTTAACTAAAGCTGGCCGCTTTTTTAGTAATTTGCATTTAGCAAACCACCAAAACTTTCAAATTTAATTGACTTAACTCACACGCCCTTTGAGGCTGTACAGTGGCTCTAGTAACCACTCAATTAATGTGCGCTGTTCTAACATTATGTCTGCCTCAAACAACATACCGCTTTTTAACTCAAAGGCCTTTCCATACGCAGACATTTGCTGCTGACTTAAGGTAGCCCTAAGTCGATATACTGGCTCTTGCAATGTAATAGGTAACCGCACTTCGTTTGGTGTAATAAGTGCCTTATCAATACGGCTAATTGTGCTATTGATAAAACCAAAGCGTTGATATGGAAAGGCATCAAAACGTAACCTAGTTTCGTTGCCTATTTCTACAAACCCTGCGGAGCGCGTTGGTAATAGTAATTCAGCAACTAACTCAGAACCCTCAGGTATAATATGCAGTAAAAGCTTTGCTTGGCTTAACACCTCTCCTTCGACTACTTGGATGCCTGTAACAACACCATTATTGCTAGCCGTAATTGTGTAGCTATAGTTGCTTTTTAACTGCGATAGTTGGTTTTGTGTATCTGAAATTTCTCGTTTTAAGTTACTGATGCGAAGTGCATATTGTTGTGGAACGTTAGCAAGATTAAAGCGTAATTGACTCAGTTGATTATTTTGCTGCATCAGTATTCGAGCTAAGTTTTGCTTTTCTTGCTTAACATCGAGTAAAGCTTGTTGTTGCTGCTCACGTTCTATATTCGATAAAAAGCCACTCTTATTAAGCTGGTTGAAATTAGCTTGTTGACTTTGCAATAGGTCAAGCTTTTCATCTGCGAGTGTTAATTGACTTTGTAGTGCAAGCTTTTCTTCATTTAAAAGCGTTTGCTGTGCTTCAAGGTTTAGTATTTCTTGTTTTTGCAGCACTTTAGTTTGCATAACCTCATGATTCAAAAGTTTAATTTGCTCTTTCAATTGTTCAACTAACTGTGAACTGAGATCTAAACCTTGACTATCATTTTGCTGAACAACAATTGAAGCAAGTGCTTGTCCTTTAATGACAGAGTCACCTTCTTTTACATGAAGTTTTTCAATTGTTCCGCCTTGATTAGCAAAACTTTGAATGACGCCTTTACTAGGCATGAGAAAACCACGTACGGTTTCTTTGCGGGAATATTCTGCTGTAAAAAGAAATACTATAACCGCAGCTGCAACAGAGCTTAGGGCTACAACAGTTAATTTAATCGATAATGGTTGCGCTAAAGTGATTACGCCAGTTAAACGTTCACTTTGCTGTGCAATCGCTTCCTTTCTAAACAAGCTCATAACAAAATCCTTTTGCTATATCTCTTGAATTTAAAATTAGCGGGACATTCTAATTTTTGTAAATCAGAATTTTCCTAAATATGAAACGCAGTACAAATTAAAGGTTTAATTACTAAAATAAAATAGAAAGTTAATTAAAATATATTAATTAACTTTAAGCACTAAGCTGAATATAGCTTAGTACTTAAATGTTAATTAACTTGCTAAAATCTTCATTGGTAAGCTGAGGATTGGGCTTTCTGAGTCAGCAAAGTGCATCATCACTGCAACGTGACCTGCAACAACCAGTGCGTACATTACCGCTGAAAAACCTTGTCCATAAGTATCGAGAGGGATGAGGTGTGAGTAGTGACGTCCGCGCCATTCAAAGATAATCTCAAGAGCCCCTACAAATAAGAAAAACACCAGTAGCATCAAGCCAAAGGTGTAACTTAACCACAAGCCAAATAACACACCTAATAAACACACACTAAGGCCTATCCATGAACGCATCGAAAAACTAATGCTTTTAAGTACATGGCCGCCATCTAGGGGCAGAATAGGTAACAAGTTAAATAGGTTTAACAGTGCACTGAGTACCGCCACCCCGGCGAATATTTCCATTTCAGTGGCGTAGTAAAGCACTACTCCCAGCACAGAGGTAATTAAGCCAAAAGCGGGCCCCATGAGTGAGATCACCACGTCTTGCCACCGCGTGGTGATTTTATCATCAGAAACAGCCAAACCACCGACAAAGGGGATAAGGTAAATACCTTTAGTTTTAATGCCAAAATATTTCATAGCGCGCACATGACCATATTCATGCACCACCAAGCAAGCAATTAGCATCAAGGCAAATTCAATGGAAAATAACCACGCATAGCCTGCCACCGAAGCACCCGCTAAAGCCGCTTTCACGACTTTTGCACTTTTGAATAATTTAAAGCCCAGTGCCAGCAAACCAATAATGCCGCGTTTTGGTTCAGCTTCTTGTAACTCAGGTAAAGCAAGTTGGCTCACCTGCTGCTGGTTAACAAAGATTGCTAAGCTTTTTTCGTGCACTTTACTAGTATCAAGGCCAATACGCTGCCCCTGAAAATCAAACTCATAAAGTTCTGACTCTGGATTATCGAAGGCAATTGCTTGTTGTTGATGAAAAAGCTGAATTAACTGTGAGCCGTTTAAATGCAAAATAAAGGTTTCGTCTGCGAGGCTCAGCTGAAGTCTGACCATAGTTCTTATAAATACGAATAAAAAGTGCGGCTATTATACTGAGGCCTTACAAAATTACGAATTTCCTTTAGGTACAAGGAGGTATATTTTTCGCCCCACAAAACAAGCAAAAAACATGACGAAATACCGTTTATCTACTACTTTTAACTATAGCGTTCTTGTTCATGGAGTGAATATGGTGAAGTCAAACAGACACATTCTCGTAGTGGATGACTCAAAAGCCATCCTGATTGTTATGCATGCCATTTTGAATGAGCTTGAGGTTCCGCACATCACAACCTGCCTAAGTGCAGAAGAAGCTTTAGAAAAAATTAAAAAAGCACCTCGATTCTTTGATGCCATTTTTACCGATCTCAATATGCCAGATATGGATGGTATGGAGCTTATTCGCCACTTAGGCGCTATGAAGTACCAAGGTGCAATTGCCATTATTTCTGAGATGGATCCTAAAGTTATAGACCTTGCCGCAGACCTTGCTCGTAAGCATAGCGCTCACTTAATTGGTAACGTCACTAAACCCGTGCAACTTAATCAAGTGTATTTACTACTGCAAAAGCTTGAGCACTTTGCCATTCATGTTGAGCGCACAAAAACCCCTATTTCTGAGTCACTGCTACTACATGCCATCAGTCATAATGAGATTATTCCGTTTTATCAACCTAAGATAAATCGCCACGATAATCGGGTTGAAAGTATAGAGGTGCTTGCCCGTATCAACACAAGCCAAGAAGAGGAAATTATCTTACCGGAGCGCTTCATTTGTATCGCTGAAGACCTAGATTTAATAAACCTTATTACTTTTCAATTGTTTGAAAAAGCCACTAACGATTTTGCAGAAATCAAAGAGCAGTTTGATCCTAATTTAAAACTGGCGTTTAACTTATCCCCTTCGCAGCTCGAGGACTTAAGCTGCCCAGATAAACTGGCTTTAATACTGCATCTTAACAACCTAACACCCAGTGAAGTGATTTTAGAAATTACCGAACAGTATGCTCTTCGCAGCACTGCACAACTCGAAACACTCAACCGTTTACGAATGCGCGGTTTTGGTATTTCACTTGATGACTTTGGTACTGGCTTTACTAACGTTCAGCAGCTAAAAACGCTGCCATTTACCGAAATTAAGATCGATCGCACCCTGATCAGTAATATTGAAACCGATCAGTTTTCTCAAGTGATTGTTAGTAGCTTGGTGAATATAGCGATACAAGAAGATCTCGCTATTGTGGCCGAGGGCATTGAACGAGTTGAAGAACTTGAATACCTCGACCGCTACAAAGAGTTTATTTTAATGCAGGGCTTTTTGCTGTGCCGCCCGAAAGCCAAAGAAGACTTTTTAAATTGGTCACTTTCATGGCGGCAAATGGTAAAAACTGCAGCAGGACATCGCCGCTAAGGTTTACGCTTATCGTCACTGACGATGGTATTACTCGATGCTAAACGTTGTCGCCAACGCTGTTTGGCGACTTTTTGCATATTAGCTGATTGATCATGCTCATCAACAATTTCGAGCCCCATTAATGCTTCAATTAAATCTTCAAGAGTGACAATACCTTGTACATCACCATATTCATCCACGACTAAACAAATATGCGTGCGCTCAGATAGTAAGGTTTCGAGTAAGGTCGGCACATGCAAGGTTTCTGGTACGGTGTAAATAGGCTTAACGAGCTTGCTAATTTTATAGTCTTCACCTAAACGATGATATGCCAGCATAATGTCATTTTTATGCACAAAACCAATAATATCATCACCATTTTTGTCATAAACCAATACTCGAGAGAACGAAGAAGAACCGTGCTCCGCCAAGTATTGGTTTACGGTTAAGTCTTTATGCACTTTAAAAAGTACCGTACGTGGTGTCATTAAGGTATCGAGTTTGGCATGACGAAAGTGCAGCAGGCTACGAATGATTTCAGATTCATCTTGCCCAAGGGCTCCTGATTCAGTGCCAATATCAGCCATGGCTTCAATCTCTTGGCGAATATAATAGGCTTCATCGTAATTACGCCCCAAAAAGCGCGTTAAAATGTCTGCAAACCACACAAAGGGTTTTAGAATAAACACCAACCAAATTAGGCTCACACTAACAATGGGTGTTAATCCTCGCCAATAATTAGCTCCTAATGTTTTAGGAATAATTTCAGAAAGCACCAGTACCAATAACGTCATAATTGCAGAGGCAACGCCAACCGCAGCATCTGAAAACACCACCGCAGCTTGTGCGCCAACGCCAGCGGCACCAGCAGTGTGCGCTATGGTATTTAACGTGAGTATTGCCGCCAACGGTTGGTCTATGTTGTCTTTAAGCTTACCAACACGTTTTGCCAATTGTGGTTGCTGTTTTCTGAGCATGGCAACATAACTTGGTGTAATACTTAACAGTACTGCCTCCATCACTGAGCACAAAAACGAAACCGCAATGGCAACAAACATATAAACAAGTAACAATGTCACTGTAAGCCCTCTTAAAAAGTTAACCTGCTCACCATAGCAATTGAAAACCACAAGCTCAAACCCGACTGCAATCTAACGCAGAGCACTTTTTGGGTAATTTGCAGCGTGCTATATTGGTTTAAATTACCTTCAACAGGCGAAACTATGACACTTTCAACTACTTGGCTAAGCCAATCAGCCAAGCTAAAAACAACATTCAGTGCCTTAGCGTTATGTGCGTTAAGTAATACAGCGATGGCCGCTGCCATTGATAAATCAGCGGTGCAATTTATTGGCCCTCTTGGCGCAGATATGCAACTTAAGCCATATCAAACGGATCATCGCGATGCCATTATTGCTAACCTATTACCTAGCTTGCAAAAAAGCACCGATAGCATACGCGTTTTTGGTAATGAGCTTGACTGGCAATCATTCGACAAAGTGAGTGCGCTAACACTTGGTGGTTTACAGGCACTCAAATTTACCGCCTCAACTGAACGTTTTAGCCAAGGCTCATTAACACTTAAAGGCATTGAGAACGCACAGCTATTTATTGATGGTGAAAAGCAAACAGAAAAAAATAAAAGCTATGAGCTAGCTTTAAGCCAAGGCGATCATCAGTTTGTTATCATCACTGAGCAAGTAGCCAACTGGAATGAGGTTGAACTTGATTTTACGGCTAAGTCAGAACTAGATACTGTGCAATTTAGCGCTAAACAACAACACGGTTTGTCTGCTAAGCAATTATTTGATGCGCCAACAGTCAGTTATATTTCAATGGCACCAAATGGTGATTACTTCATTACTAGCCAACGTCATTACGAAGATGCAACCGCTAATCAAGCGCAATATGTTACTGAACTTAAAGACGCAAAAAACAATACACTTTATCGCTTTGAGTCAGCCCAACCAAGTAACATTACTTGGAGCCCAGATAGCAAAAGTTTAGTGTATTTATTAAATGGCGAGCTTAAGCGTTTAAACCTAAAAACCATGCAACTTAGCGTCATTGCTAAAAATCTAGCTGGTGCAAATGGCTTTCAGTTTTTTGATAACAACAGCTTAATTTTTAGTTGGTCAAAGTCTCCAACAGACAATGGTAAGCTCACTAAACATTATCAAGGCCTGCAAGACCGTTGGTCTTATGCTCGTACCACATCGCAAGTATATTTACTCGATATACCAACAGGTCTTAGCAAAATCTTAAGCCAAGGACCACTTAGCCATTCACTTGAAGATTTTGACGCTAAAAGCGGTCGCGTCTTAATGAGCCGCTCAGCACAAGCAATGCAGCTATCACCACAGCCAGCAACAGAACTTGTTGAGCTAAACCTAGCTACATCGGCTCTTACGGTACTTGGTCAATACAATACATTTAATCAGGCTAAATATACTGACGACGGAATTTATGTCACTGCCGGACCAGATTTTAATAACGGCTTAGGTCGTAACCTTCCTGAAGGGATGCTTGCTAATAACTATGACGGTCAACTTTATTTACTCAGCCGTGACGGTAAAAAAGCAAGCGCTTTAAGTAAGGAATTTAATCCGGCTATCGGCCATTTAAATGTGCTTGAAAACGGTGATGCGCTTATTAAAGTTACCGAGCAAGATACCGTACAACTTTATCAATTCGACTTAAGCAAAAAGCGTTTTAATAAAGTGAATACGGGTTTTGATGTTGTTGAGCAAGTTAGCTACTCACACGAACGCACCCCGCGCATTTTGGTTACCGGCACCACAGCGTCAACACCTCAGCAGTTAAAACAACTAAGCTTAGGTAAGAGCCGCGCTAAAACTGTGTGGGACTCTAAGCCAATTGGCTATGAAAATACGCAAGTAGCCTCACTGGAAGAGTTTAACTTTACTAATAAAGATGGCATTGAAATTAAGGGTCGCGTTTATTTACCCCATGATTTAGATAGCAATAAACAATACCCTGCACTGGTTTATTATTATGGTGGTACATCGCCAGTAACTCGTGGTTTTACCGGTCGCTACCCATTTAACCTATGGGCTGAGCATGGCTATGTTGTTTACGTTGTACAACCTACTGGCGCAACCGGCTTTGGCCAAGAGTTCTCGGCTAAACACGTCAACGCATGGGGTGAATACACCGCCAACGATATCATCGACGGCACAAAAGCCTTTTTAGATAAATATAGCTTTGTAGATAGTAAGCGTGTAGGTAATTTAGGAGCCTCTTACGGTGGCTTTATGACCATGCTACTCGCAACTAAAACAGATATGTTCAGTGCATCAATTGCCCATGCAGGGATTTCAAATATCACCTCGTACTGGGGCCAAGGTTGGTGGGGTTACTTATACTCAGCTGAGGCATCTAAAAATAGCTACCCGTGGAACAATCCTACACTTTATAGCCAACACAGCCCGGTGTTTCATGCTGACAAAGTAACAACGCCGTTATTACTCCTTCATGGTGATTCAGATACCAACGTACCGGTTGGTGAAAGCCACAATATGTACACCGCATTAAAGTTATTAGGTAAAGATGTTGACCTGATTGAGTACAAAGGTGCAGATCACCAAATTTTTGCTCGAGATAAACGTTTCGACTGGTGGAATACCATGTTGGCTTATTTCGATAAAAACTTAAAAGATCAGCCACAATGGTGGCAATATCTTTATCCTGAAAAGTAGTTTAATCATTTGGCTGGGCACGATGTGAGTGCTCAGCTTTCATTCTTTTCAACTATAGCTAAGCCATTAAATTGTAAGAAATAGTTACAAACCTCGCCAATACACTTCTCAGCCTTTGCCATACAGTGCTAACATAACAACAAATCAAGTGTGAAATTAAAGCGAATGACTATTCAAGTTTTATTGGTTGAAGACGACGAACTACTCGTTAAACGCATTCTTAATCATTTCAAAGAAACTGAGTTTAATATTGAGGTAGATTCAACGGGGGCCGATGCATTAAGCATTGTGCAATCGCGTGCTTCAACTAAAGAAGCAGTTTCTCTAGCCGTTATCGACATTGTGTTACCAAAACGCGATGGGCTTTTGCTTGCCAAAGAACTTAATGCACTAACAGATATTGGTGTTATTGTGCTGTCTAGTCGTGACTCGCAAGCTGACCGTATTGCAGGCCTTGCACAAGGTGCCGATGACTATATTTGCAAGCCGGTTGACTTACTTGAACTTGAACTAAGAATGCGCGCTCTTTTTAAGCGCATAAAAGGCTCTCAGCAAGATGATGAGAGTGAAGAGTTTATTGAATATGCCGACTTTAAACTGCACCCAGATAACCGCACATTAGTGACCCCTAATGGTGAAGAGTCTCGTCTTACCGAAGCAGAGCACAAGGTACTTATTTGCCTTATTGCAAATGCAGGTAAAGCGACATCGCGTGAAAAAATTTCCGAAGAAATTGGTCAACCTGACTGGAGCCCAAGCGATCGTACCGTTGATGTACTTATTGGCCGCTTACGTAAAAAATTAAGCGATGAAAAAGACCAAAAACGTATCGTTACCGTTCGCGGCAAAGGTTACATGCTCTCTATTTAGCAAGTTATCTAATACTGCGTTAATTGACTAATTAACCGCTCAAAGGCGCGATAATTCAGCGCCTCTTTTAATTCATTTAAGGTAATTGCGGGCTGTGCTTTCAAGTCGCTAATGGTACGCGCAACTTTAATAACACGATGATATGAGCGTGGTGATAAAGCCAGTTTTTCGCTGGCTTTTGCTAAAAACTGCAGCTCAGCAGCTGCCAACTCACAATGAATGCTCATTTCTTTATTATTCAAGCGCGCATTCACTTTGCCTTGCCGGTTAAGTTGAATTGCATAAGCTCTTTCAACTCTGGCTCTTACTTGTTCACTGCTTTCTTCTACTTGCGTGCTCTGTAATTGGCTACTGGTGAGTCTAGGCAGCTCAATTTGTAAATCAATCCTATCGATAAATGGTCCAGATACTCGAGATAAATAGCGCAATACTTGATCAGGCGTTGCACGCTTATCAGTATGACTTCCTGTAGGGCTTGGATTTAATGCGGCGATCAGCTGGAATTGCGATGGAAATTCCATTTGTCGTGCCGCTCGCGATATAGTCACCACGCCCGTTTCCATTGGTTCACGCAGTGAATCGAGCACCTTTCTCTCAAATTCTGGCAACTCGTCTAAAAACAATACGCCGTTATGAGCAAGAGAGATTTCCCCCGGCTTAGGGTTCGAAGAGCCACCAACAAGGGCAACCGCAGAGCAAGTATGATGTGGATTTCTGAAGGGTCGTTCACGCCAATTCGATAAATCAACCGATTGACCAATTATCGAATATAACGCGGCGGTACTAATTGCTTCATCATCCGACATGGTTGGCATAATCGTAGGCATACGCTGGGCAAGCATTGACTTGCCAGTACCTGGAGGGCCAAGAAACAGTAAATTATGGCCACCAGCGGCTGCTATTTCGAGTACCCTTTTCGCGCCAGGTTGGCCTTTCACATCACTTAAATCGAGTAGCGTGTCACGCTGCGACTGCTGCTCTGGATAACAAATATTAAGTGGCAGAGGTTGCTGATTTAATAAGTCATTCCAAACATCTTGTAAGGAGTAAACAGCTTTTCGAGCGACGCCCGAAACAAGGCTTGCGAGATTATCGTTTTCAGCGGGTAAGAAACAACAGCGACCCTGCTCTTTCGCTCCTAACACCGAAGGTAAAATAGCATTTACCCCTCTTACTTCACCATTTAAAGCCAACTCTCCGTAAAACTCATAACGATGAATATCAGGGCTGTTTATTTGCCCAGAGGCGACTAAAATCCCCACAGCAATAGCCAGATCAAAACGGCCACCTTCTTTAGGTAAATCAGCAGGCGCAAGGTTTACGGTTATTCGTTGATCTGGAAAACCAAACTGAGAGTTTTCGAGTGCGCTACGCACTCTATCTTTTGATTCTTTGACTGACGCTTCAGGCAAGCCAACGATATGAATTGTATTTTCTTATGCCCTTGATACTATGCTGACCAAATTCGACAGGGCAAATCACAGAGATGAAAAAAAAGGCTTATTCATACATACGATTCAGCACACATCAACAAAGCTTCAAGTCAAGCTTAGAAAGGCAAGAAACTGCAATAAGGAAGTGGATAGATAACAACCAAGAATATGAGCTCATGGATTGCAGCTACAAGGACCTAGTACTTCATCACACAAGTTCTGACTAGTTGAGGGCACCATAGGCCCTCTGAAGTTTTTCACGAGCTAATTCAACATTAAACATCCAGTTTATACTTGTTCTTTCTTTATTCCTGCTCCATTCC
>NZ_JBECOT010000093.1:0-11103 GCF_040104395.1 Pseudoalteromonas sp. BZA4 | reverse complement strand
CCATGGCGCTTTTTAAACAAGATACATCTAAGTCAGCTAGTATGGCGAGGAAAAAGAAAATGGCAGGGCTAGACGATGATTACCGCTCAACCCTGTTAGAGTCTGGGATTAAAATGCGCTAGCCGTGCTATACTCTGCCCTATCTGCCTATAAACCTAACAAACCAATGATTAAACCAGTATTTTTCACTATCTGCCTATTTTGCTTACCGAGTGTTTTTGCCAAGCAAAGTATTATTTTTATAAACCCAGGTCATGCCGATACCAATGCCACAGGCCCGTTTTGGTTTGAAGTGTCGCAGTTGATGCGTGATGCTGCCAAAGACTTTAATCTCGAATTAACGATTCATTATGCCAACCGAAATCATATTGAAATGAAGTCATTAGTGGCTAAAGCGATAAAAGCAAAGCCAGACATGCTGATTTTAGTTGATGAGAAAAGTGTGCTTACCCAACAACTTTTAAGCTTAAAGCACATCTCTACGCCCATCTATTTTTTACTTAACCGCCCATCAGAACAAGAACTAAACCGTTTGATTGATCATGGTATTAATATCGCAGGTAGCGTTGTGCCCGATAACAAACAATCGGGTCAATTATTAGCTGAAAAACTGATTGAAAAAGCTCAGCACACGGCAAATATTCTCGCGATTAATGGTGATTACACCACTCATGCAGCACTTGATAGAGAGCAAGGTTTAGAGCAAAGTGTTCAAACGCATGATAATGCTAATATCACCGCTAAAACAGTTGCCAACTGGTCAGCAACACAAGCGTATCGCCAGAGTCTTGGCTACTTTAGCCATCAATCTAACATCAATATGGTTTGGGCTGCCAATGATGCCATGGCATTAGGGGCGATTGCAGCGCTTGATGAGTTAAATAAACGCAAAGATGTATTGGTTGGCGCAATAAATTGGCCACTCAGAGTTGTGGCAGAAAAAATAGACGTCACTATCGGCGGTCATGTCACACTAGGAGCTTTAGCTATAGTAAATGTTCATGATCTACTCAATAATTACGCAACCGGAACTATGCATCATGAAGTGGCCATTTTCAGCCAACATAGCGAACAAACGCTTAAGCTAGTTGAACAAATTCACAGTGATAACTTAGCAATTAACTTTCGCGTTTTCAGTAATGAGAATAAAAATGCCCTTCCCTTCAGTGTTGAATCACTTCTTTTAGAGGTAACCAATAGCAAACTGTAAAGGGCATTTACATTATTTATTGCTGAGCCATACAGCTTGGTATGGGGTTAGCGACATTGTTTGTGTTTGCTCAGTAATTTGCTCACCGCTGATCAAATCTCGCCATTGCTCTGTACCAATCAAATTTAAGTCGGCAAGCGTAAGCGTTTGCGGCTCGTCACTAATGTTATAAACACAAAACATACTTTGCGAACGGTTGATACTTTGTCGCCAAAAACCAAAGAGCCCTTCGCTTAAATGTAACGTATATTGCGTCGCATTAGGGTGAAATGCACTTTGCGCCTTACGAATAGCCATTAGGTTTTTCATCGCTTTAAACACAGTACGATGATGGGCATTTTCATTACTCAGCTTTGCTAGTAAATCTGACTCTTGCCAGCGGTGTCGGTTAATCGCTCGGTTATGTTGGCTGTTTTCAAAGCGTTCATAATCATTGGTGGTACCGAGTAAGCTATGAATATACAAACCTGGAATACCTTCAAGCGCAAACATAATGGCATGCGCACATAAAAAGCGTGCAACACCCCATTTATCTGGGCCTTTATGGGTACCTTGCAACGCATCAAATAAGGCAATGTTTAACTCATATGGGGTATTGGTGCCATCTGGGGCGGTACGTAATGAAACTTTTCCGCCAAATTTCGCAGTCGTATTCACCATTTCGGCAATTTCACTTTGCTCCAACAAGCCTTCAACGGGGCGCAAGCCAATGCCATCATGAGATGCGATAAAGTTAAAGTATGCCGTTCCTTCTTGAGGAGGTGGCATACTCATCATCCAATGTTTTAATGCGGTTCTGTCACCACTGAGTAAAGTGTGTAATAACAGCGGTGGTAATGAGAAGTTATAAATACAATGCGCTTCGTTGGCATTACCAAAGTACGATAGGTTTTCGCGGTTCGGGATATTAGTTTCTGTGATAATAATTACATTAGGCTCAAAATGCTCAATAAGGGTGCGAAGCAGCCTGATCACTTCGTGTGTCTCAGGCAGGTTAATGCAGCGGGTATTGAGTTTTTTCCATAAAAAAGCCACCGCATCAAGGCGGAATATACGCACACCGTTATCTAAATAATGACGAATAATGCTGACAAATTCATTGAGCACATCTGGGTTAGCAAAATCAAAGTCGACTTGGTCATGACTAAAGGTACACCACACATGTTGCAAACCGTCTTTAGTTTCAACCGCCTGTAAAAGGGGTGATGTTCTCGGGCGAACAACTTGCACAAGGTCATCACTCTGGCTTGCCGTTTTAAAATACCCTTTTCCCGGCTCTTTGCCCTGAATAAAATTTTTAAACCAAACACTGCGGCTAGAGCAATGGTTGATCACCAAATCTGCCATCAACCTGACATCCCCTGAAATATCACGGATATGCTGCCAACTACCTAACGCTTCATTCACTTGCACATAGTTCATTACCGCGAAGCCTTCATCTGAGCTATATGGGTAAAACGGCAAGATGTGCAGTGCATTAAGTTCAGGTAAGCATTGGTTTTTTACAAAGCGATGTAACGTTTGCAAAGGCGGCTCTTCAGGCTTAGCAACGGCTTCATCCGTATTAGCATGACGAATAATCGAATCACCGTAAGCAATTAAAATCATATCTTGCTCATCCCAACGGTTTTTATGCGGCGTTGGGTCTCGAACAGGATCATCACCTAACATGGTATTGATTAATCTGTCTGCGAGTTGTTCAAGCGTTGTTGATAGCTCAACTTCGCTGTAGATGCAGGTTAAATGCTGAATAACCCTTTGTTGCAAAAGCTCTAAAGTCACGTGCCTTCCCCGTTAAATATATTCTTTGTTATCAAGCTCTACGGCTTCTTCTAAGCGAGCAAACACCTCTGGCATTGCCGAAGCTACTCGGTTCCAACTCGGCACAAAGGGTGCTTCCATTGGGTTTTCTAAAAAGTGCTGACCTGCATTCATAATATTTTGAGCAAACATTTCAACGGCTTTTTCTTCATGATGAATATCAAGTGTTAAGCCATTCATTAACGCATCGTTGTGATAAGTTTCAATAAAATCGAGTGCAATACGGTAATAGGTTGCCTTTAATGAGCGAATCGTTTCTGTCGTAAAAGTCACCCCTTGGGTAGCCAGCTTTCTAAATAAAGCTTTGGTGATATCAATCGACATTTTCGACAAACCCGCCGCTTGGTTTTCTAGCGATAAGTCTTGGTGTTTGTGATCATAGTTATCAGCAATATCGACCTGACATAAACGGTTATGCGAGTAGTTGCGATACATCTCTGATAACACGCCAATTTCGAGACCCCAGTCACTTGGAATACGAATATCGTTGAGTACATCACGGCGGAATGAAAACTCACCCGCTAGCGGGTAACGAAACGAATCCATGTATTCTAAATAATCGTTGCTGCCTAAAATTGTTTTAAATGAACGCAATAATGGGGTTACCAGCAAACGTGACACGCGACCATTAATTTTGCCCTCAGCGGTGCGCGGGTAAAAGCCTTTACAAAATTCATAGTTAAAACGAGGGTGAGCAACAGGGTAAATTAGGCGTGCTAAAAGTGCTCTGTCGTAAGTCAAAATATCGCAGTCATGCAGTGCAATTGACTCTACTTTTGAGGTTGCCAGCTTATAACCCATGCAATACCAAACATTGCGACCTTTACCTAGCTCTCGTGGCGCAACGCCCAATTTTTGTAGTTCTTTATCGAGCGCTTGTAAACGCGGGCCATCATTCCAAAGTACCTTATGAGGCTGATCAAGCTCCGCAAAAAACTGCAGTGCATGGCGATATTGGCTTTCATCAGCGCGATCTAGACCAATGGTAATTTGCGATAAATAAGGCACATGTTTCAGCTCAGCAATAATATTTTGCAGAGCGGGTCCTTCTAACTCGCTGTAAAGCGAGGGCAAAATCAGGCCCATTGGGCGTTGTTTTGAAAAGCCCAACAACTCTTTTTCTAGTTCTTCTACTGGGCGGTCAGCAATATTGTGTAAGGTCGTGATAATGCCATTTTGATAAAAATCAGCCATGAGATTGCTCCTGTTTTGCTGCAAAACGCGCTTTGATGATAGTTAACGCAGAAACTTCTTGAACCCAACCAGCTGGGGCTGGTTTTTCGCTGAGCTGCCATGCTTTTTGTAATATTTGTGATTGTACTTGGCTGCCAGGGTTATTGATTAAAATAGCGGTGTCGGCCGCTTTTAGCATGGCTACATCGTTTTGACTGTCGCCAAGGGCTATCACAGTAAATGGATTGCGATAGGCTTTTTTGAACTGATTTAACAGCCACTTTTGTGCAAGCCCTTTGTTGTTACCTTTGGTTAAATGAATAAAACGGCCGCCAACAAGCACTTCGTAGCCTGCTTGGCTCATTGCATCTATCAAACCTTGCTTTTCTTCCTCACTACCCGAAAAACAAACCGGATCTGAGTACTGTCTTTGTAAAGCTAGTTCACTCTTATCAACGGGGAGTCCTGTTAATTCAGCTATTTCTTGTGCACTAAATTGGCTAAACAAACGTACACAATGACTAAATTGGCTCGCATATTGTTTAAGATCGTCATGCAATTTATCGGTACTTTGCGTCATGGCAAAGCGCCAATAACCTTTATATTCATCACAGCCAATCGGCTTTACTTTGAAATAGTCTTTCGGGATATAAACAGCAGCACCATTTTCCACAATAAAGGGCTGGTGATGATCCAAACCTTTTTGAATATCAGTGACTTCAGCAAAGGTTTTGCTGGTGTTAAAAATCACATTGACACCGGTATCATTCAACTTTGCCAAAAATGGTTTGATCACCTCACATTCGTAACTATCGTGATCGAGCAATGTGCCGTCTAAGTCAGTAAAAATAAGTGGCTGAGCAATCTGGTCAGCGAGAAGTTCCATCTTGGTGATATCACGCTCGGTATCAAGCAATAATAACGCATCCACGCTGTGCGCAAGAGTGGCTAAGTTTTCCCGCGTAATACGTTCAAAATGAGAGATAAAACGCTTTAAACTCACTTCGTCAAACGTGCCCTGCCCCTGGCCTTTTTTGGCAATTAGTTTATGCTCTTGCTCTAAGCGCCACGCATACACATCTTCAAATGAAGGCGCTTTTAGCATAATGGTGTAATCGGCCATTGCGAATACATTTTGATATTCATTCGCTAAGCAACTATTTACGCAGCGACGCCAAATGCCGTCGGCATCTTCTAGTTGCTCTAATTCATTTACCGGAGTTTGCAGTTGATAAGGCTGCTGAGGTGTACTGGCTACACACCAGCCTTCAAAAAACACGATATCAATCGGCTTTTGATTACTAGACCACTGCTCTTTTGGCACTGGATCATCAGTTAGTTTATCAAATTGAGGTAATGGCACTTCCACTTTACCTGCCAACAAAGCTGATAAGGTTTGTTCCATTAATTGCGTATCATGCGTACCCGGTACACCACGACTCGCAAACAAAGGATGAACATCTTTAGCAAGCTCGTTGCGTGCATCACGACTTAAATAAAAGTCATCGATTGATAATGACACGCTATTAAATTCGGTATTGCTATTAACCCAGGTCACTAAGAAATCAGCGAGGGTCGTTTTACCTGACCCTTGGCAGCCGTTAATCGCCACCAGCATAGGTTGGCCGGTCATTTTTGCGCTTAAGATATCGTGCGCGAGGGGTATAAAAAACTGCTCACTTAAGTATTGATACTTGAGTGGTAACTGATGCTTCGCTAAAAACGGGGTAATATCCACAACATTTGCCTCTTGCATAATCGCTCCTACCAGTATGACATAGAGATAAATGCAGTTAGTAGACCAGTTTTATAATTCCTTATTTTTTAAATGGTTACAAAAAAAGCGCATATTTAATGCGCTTTTTTGGTGCAATATTCAAGCAGTTTTTAAGTTCTAATCAGCTTGTTGCACTGCTTTGGGGAGAACAGCATTTAAGATAATCCCCAAAATTGCGCATAAGCTCACACCTTGCAAACTAAACTCATCACCACCGATATGCATACCACCAATACCAAACACTAAAATCAGTGCGATGATAGTCAAGTTGCGAGGCGCTGTAAGGTCTTCACCTGATTTTACTAAGGTATTTAAACCAACAACGGCGATAGAGCCAAATAGTAAAATCATGATGCCGCCCATCACAGGTACCGGAATCGTTTGTAAACCAGCACCCATTTTTGCCACAAACGCCAGCACAATAGCGATGATTGCGGTCCAAAGCATCACTCGAGGGTTGAAGTTACGTGTAAGCATTACCGCCCCCGTTACTTCAGAGTACGTTGTATTAGGTGGACCACCAAAAACCGATGCCGCAGAAGTTGCTAAGCCATCACCCAGTAAAGTACGGTGTAAACCCGGTTTCTTTAAATAGTCTTTACCTGTTACTTGGCTAATAGCCATCATGTCGCCAATATGTTCAATTGCTGGTGCAATGGCCACAGGCACCATAAACAAAATAGCTTGCCATTTAAACTCAGGATAAGTAAATGCCGGTACCGCAAACCAGTTTGCTTCGGTGACCGCATTAAATTCAACAATACCTATAAATAAAGAAGCAAGGTAACCTGCTACCACACCAGCAAGAATAGGAATAAGTTTAAATACACCTTTACCCCATACCGCAAAAATCAGCGTAACCAGTAATGATAAACCAGAAACCCAAATTGCTTGCTCATAAGGAACTAATTGCGCACTGCCATCCCCTGCTTTACCCATTGCCATATTCACAGCGACTGGGGCTAAGGCTAGACCAATCACCATGATCACAGGGCCAACAACCACAGGCGGTAACACCTTGTGCAGCGCATTCACGCCTTTAAATTTTACTATCAAGCTAAGCGCAAAATAGCAAAAGCCTGCCACCATCAAACCGCCCATTGTTGCGGGAATGCCCCACATTTGTACCGAGGCGATAATAGGTGCGATGAAAGCAAAAGACGATGCTAAAAAGATAGGAACTTGGCCTTTAGTAACCACATGAAACAGCAAGGTTCCTAAGCCTGCGGTAAATAAAGCCACATTGGGATCAAGGCCTGTTAGTAACGGCACAAGTACTAGTGCGCCAAATGCTACAAACAGCATTTGCGCGCCAGTTAGAATAGTTTTTAACGAAAATGTTTGATGGTTTTCCACGTGAGCGCCTTACACTGTGCCAAAAATCTTGTCACCGGCATCTCCTAAGCCTGGAATGATATATCCTTTTTCGTTTAAATGACTGTCTAAAGATGCTGTGAAAATTTCAACATCTGGGTGGGCTGCAAGGGTTTTTTCTACGCCTTCTGGTGCTGCTACTAATACAATCACTTTAATATCTTTACAGCCTGCTTTTTTAAGCATATCGATAGTTGCAATCATTGAACCACCGGTTGCAAGCATTGGGTCAATAACAAGGCTTAAACGCTCATCAATTTTACCAACCAGTTTTTCAAAATAAGGCACTGGCTCCAATGTTTCTTCGTTACGCTGAAGACCAACAACACTTACTTTTGCAGCAGGTAATAACTGCATAACACCATCCATCATACCAAGGCCGGCACGTAGAATAGGCACAACAGTAATTTTTTTACCTTTGATATGTTCTACATCTAATGTTGAACCATCCCACCCTGTGATTTGAACACTTTCTAATGGTAGGTTTTTTGTTGCTTCGTAAGTAAGCAAAGTACCTACTTCAGACGACAGCTCACGAAAACTTTTAGTACTAATACCTTCTGCACGCATAAGGCCAAGTTTGTGTTGAACTAACGGATGAGTAATTACATGGATAGACATAAGTAGAACCTAAATGAGATAAATTACGCCTATTTTAGCGCAAAATAGTCTTCTCGACTGCAAAAAATGCATGTTCATCGCATTAATTCTTTGAATTGGTCTAAAATTACACTATCAGCTGCAAATATTAATTTTTTTGCAACAACACGCACCGGCAATGTTTAACATTTTATTTATTTTGGGCCGCAGTAATGAAAACGTTTATCTTCACTTCGATACTACTTTTGTGTATTTGCCTACCGGTCCACAGTGAAACACTCGATATTCAAGTTATGGCAGACTTTGTTCCGCAAGATGGCGGTAACCCTGAAAATGAGGCCACCACGTTTTTGCTGGCTGCCGCAGCTGAATTAGGCGATGAAATCAGCCTACATTTTATACCTGCAAGCCGCTTAAGAGAGTGGCAGCAATTAAGAAAAATGAACAATGTTTGCTTGTACAATAAATTAAAAACCCCAGAGCGTGAAGCTCATGCTGTGTTTAGTCAGTACCCTCTGATGGCATTTCCTTCAAATAAACTGGTGGTATTTAATAAGCCCACCATTCCAGACGCCATTACCCTATTACAAGCTATCTATTACTACGACTTAACAATAGGTGTCACCAAAGGTCGTTCATACTCAGAAGAGATTGATAAGTTTGTCCGTTTAAATGATGAGCACTTTTTTATACTCGATGGGGCAACAAATGCACCAAGGCTCGGGCAAATGTTATTTCAAAATAAAATTGATGCCGTTTTAGAATACCAAACTGTATTTAGCAACCGTTATAAACGAGCTCCGGGACTGAGTAGTATTCGTTATATAAACCTTAAACCAGAAAAAGCCGCCGTGTTTGGTTATATTGCTTGTTCACCAACAGAGGTCGGCAAACAAGCAATTGCGCTATTCGATAAAGCGCTTAAAACAGAAAAGGTACGCACATTAATTAGTGAGCGCCTAATGGAGTTATTTCACGAAGGTGAAAACACACAAATTGTAAATGCCTTCAATGCAGCGTTTGAGCACTAAGCCGATAAAATCTGCTCCATTACCCAACTTGTATGAAGTGCGCTCTCACCAGTTGATGGATGAGGTTGCTGAGCATGAAAATAGTTCGCCATATTTTCAACATGATATTGTTGAATATGTGCAGGGTTATCAATTACGAACTCTTGTTTGCCCTGTGCGTTGTTAAGCACAATCGGTTTTTCGTCAAACACACTAAAGCTAAGCTCGCCTTCACTGCCATAAATCATCACATCATCAAAACGATTTGCTGAAGCAAAGTTCCAGCTCCCGGTGCCGGTAACACCAGATTGATGCTGCCAGTGCGCGGTAATAGCATCGAATGCTGAATATAAGTCTTGTTGATTAGCACATAAACCATGCACCTTACTAAAGTCACCTAAAAGGTAGGCAAGTAAATCAAGACCATGGCTGGCTAAATCGTCGAAGTAACCTCCTCGTGCCACGTTTTGATCTGTGCGCCAGTTGTACTCACCCGATAAATCAAGAGCGTTAGGAGCTTTACTTAAATGCCAACTAACATGACGAGGCTTACCAATCGCACCTTGTTCTAATAACTGTTTAACGTGATTAAAGCGTGGTAATGAACGGCGATAATAAGCCACAAATAGCGGCTGTTTAGCCTCTTTAAACGCTGCGACAATATCAAGGCTGTCTTGATAACTTGGCGCCAGTGGCTTTTCAATACAACACGGTTTACCTGCCGCAGCAACCTCAAGAGCATACGCTTTATGGCTATCTGGCGGCGTGGCAATATACACTGCATCAACACTGTTATCGTTAATTAATTCGCTTGGCGATGCGAACACCTTTGCGACATTATGGCGTTTAGCGTAATCATGGGCTTTTTCTAGGTCGCGACGTGTCACCCCAATAAGCGCAATACCTTCTGCTTGTTGATAAGCAGGGCCGCTTTTCACTTCGGTTACAGCACCGCAGCCGATAATGGCAAATCGCATTGGCTTATTCATTATTAATCCTTTATTTTTAAGTAAGTTACAAATTGCTGCTGCATGTAGCCGTTTATTTTTGCATGTTCAGGGCTCCAACCTGCTAAAAAGCGATAAAAATCGCTCCATGCGTAACACCAAAGCGCTCGCCAACTGCTAACAACATGCGCTGGGTTTACATTCGGTTGATAACGTTTTAGTGCCTGTGTGAGGGTGTCAAAATAGCGATTTAAATAGTCATCGGCAACTGATTTTAATGCCGTATCATTAAAGCAACTGCCTAAAAAACACATGACATCAATCACCCCAACACCCTTGCCAACATATTGAAAATCATAGCCAAGAACATGCTGGTTTTGTGGCGCAATCGCAAAATTGGCAAGCTTAGCATCGCCATGAATTAACGTTTGATATGGTGACTCACTCAGCGCTATATCAATAGCGTGTGCCTGCGCTTTTAAGCTTAAATCACTCATGCGTTGTAGCTCATCAGGCCGCGTTGCTAAATGCCAATAACTACCTCGCGGCCAAAGGCCATCGGCAGAACTTGCTAAATGAAAAGCATGAAAGTGTGCAAGCCAGTTTATAATTGCTTGAATATCACTGTGTGTAGCACTAGCTTGCTGGTAGCCAAGTGCACTGAAATCACTAAATAACAGCGCTTGCTTACTGCCCTCTTGTATTGCCTCAATACAGTGGATAGCCGCAGCTTCATGGGGTAATTGCTCTGCGTAATGCCGATACCAATTAAATTCGACTAAGTAAGATTGGCGCTTTCTGGCAAGCGCAAAATCACTTTGTTTTATACGACTATGATTGATCTGGCTAGGCACTTCAATCGCTTTAATTACCGCAGCAGCACCATTCATTTGGCAACGAATAATCTCACCGCATCCACTCCATACTGATGCAGCTTGCTGTAGCTCTGTAATATTTGAAAAGTGACAAGTAACGAATTGCCTAAGATCCATAACGCTCTGTAATTTATATAAACCGATGGCAATGGTAGGTGATATTGGCTATTGGCACAACGGCCTATTGGCAGTAAAAGATCCACCTTCTAAAGAAGGTGGCTTTGCATTAGCCCCCTAGAAGGGGGCGTTGTTTACTGCAGTGTTAACTGCGCCTGCTCTTGCACCTCTTCCTTTTCTTGGTGCCTGACATACCGTC
>NZ_JBECOT010000092.1:0-11362 GCF_040104395.1 Pseudoalteromonas sp. BZA4 | reverse complement strand
TCGCTGCTTTATAAGTTGCTGGGTACCAATTAGGTGCCTTCGTGAAGGCTTGAGCCGTATGCAGTGAAAGTTGCACGTACGGTTCTTAGGAGGGCGACACTTGGTAACAGGTGTCGTCTATCCGACAAAACCAATTTGCAAAATATGCAATTTGCTAACTCGAAAAGGGGCAGAAATGAGTTTGGCAACATCGCCTCTGTTAGATTCCAATCAGCACAGAAAGTACTACCTCTATAAGAACTATGCTTTAGTTCAGTTCACCCTTACAACCGCAGATATTAACCATTAAAGGAGATGTTACACTTTTAAGTATGCATAACATTAAAGTATGAAACTCGACAATAAATACTAAAACCATGACAATAAAGTTCGAAACTTTTCGATGCTATTTGTCTCAGTCTGCCTTTTGTTCTAACAAGCTTTTGCCCCAAAACGTGTTAACGTAATTACTCTATAGGTCGGCTTTGAGCGAAAAGCAGACATTGACCGTTAATCGTTTCAACGACGGCAATTAGCCATACGTTGCATGTTTGCTCCCTTACTGGTTTTACGATATCCAAAACCGACATAACGACCATTAAGCAAATACCAAAGTAAAATAGGTATGTGCTCCAATCATATAGCCAAAGAGGATAAAGCGTTAATAGCACTGCTACAGGCCCTAGAATGCTGAAGACAGCTCTGGTATGGTTTTTATTTTTGTGCCAGTTGTATAAGTTTACCAATAGTTCCAAAGATGCAAAAATAGGTAAAAGCGTATTTACAGCTATTCCTTCGAAGTGAGAGAAGAAGCCTAGTCCTAATGCCGATGCAAGTGACCTTAATGCAGGGAGGCAGGCCGTGCCGCTAGCCAAACGCCACTAGAGCCTACTCTGTCTAATATTTTATTTATCATTTGAAAGTCTATTGGTTGATATTACCATCATTCTAAACTCCGTATACAAGTACGGAGTCAATCATTTTAATGAGTCAATTATGGGGCAATGTGTTGGATCTTCGTTTTGCATACAGGTATTTGTCATACCCACAATTACTTTCTCTAAACGTTGAAGGTCATTAATTTTATCTCGAATGATTGCTAACTTTTGTCGGTTTAATAGCTCAACTTGAGCGCAGTTGCTGTCCATAGACATTAGCGATTTTATTTCTCTTAACGTAAAGCCGAGCGCTTTGGCTTTTGTGATAAACCTAAGTTGTCCTGCTATTGATTCGTCATATTGTCTATAACCAGATATTGGTTTTTCAGGTTGTGTAATCAGTCCTTCTCGTTCATAAAAACGAATGGTTTCTACATTTAAATTTAATGATTGTGCTAATTTGCCAATGGTTTTCATTATTGCCTTTGTGAATACTACTAATCTAAAGTTATATTTAGTTCAACTATCTAATGACTTGATAATGCCACAGACTTCAATTGTACCGTCAGACCCGCAAGAGCTTGCCATTAGTTTTAACTCTTTTTTGAGTGCATTCAATTCCTTCATTCGTTGATTAACTAAAGTTAGTTGCCGATCAATTAATGCATTTACACTAGAGCAACTCTCCTCTGGCTTGTTTTTTAATTCAATGAGTCGCTTAATATCATTAAGCGGAATATCTAAACTTCGACAATGCTTTACGAACTCTAGCTCTTTAAATGCCTTATTAGAATACAACCTGAAATTCCCTTCAGTGCGATCAGGATCTGACAGCAAGCCCTCCTTTTCATAATATCGGATGGTTTGTACTGAATACCCCGATGTTTTCGATAACTCACCAATTTTCATAAAATTTCCAAATAAACTTGACCCTATAGTCACTATAGGATTTATAGTTAGAGCATACAAGTTAATCGGAGATGAAAATGAGCGATTGTGGGTGTGAAGTTGAGCTAAAAGATAACCAGCAAAAAACGGTGCTTTATTGGCTTCTGGCTATCAATGCCTCGATGTTTGTTTTTGAAATTGGCTTTGGTTGGTTATCAGAATCAACGGCTTTAATTGCAGATTCGTTAGACATGCTAGCGGATGCAATCGTCTATGCAATTGCACTATACGCGGTGGGAAAGTCAATCCAACATAAGGCTAATGCTGCTTTAGTGAGTGGCTATTTCCAACTGGGGTTAGGCGTGCTAATTCTAATGGATATTGCTAGAAGGCTGTATGGTGAAAGTGAGCCTCACTCTTGGTTTATGATTGGCGTAGGCATGGTTGCTTTAGTTGCAAATGTGATTTGTCTCATCCTTATTCGAAAGCACAACAACGATGAAGTACATATGAGAGCTAGCTGGATATTTTCAGCGAATGATGTAATTGCAAATCTTGGTGTCGTTATCGCAGGCATACTCGTTATGGTGCTGAAACAGCGTTGGCCTGATATCGTCATTGGTAGCATCATTTCAATGTTAATTCTTCGAGGCGCTTACCGAATACTAAGCGATGCTAAACAAGAATTAGCTGTTGCTGAGAAAACACGTTAAACACCAAATGAAGATAAACAATCAACCTTTGGTTGTTCAAAGTAAGGAAACATCAATGAATAGCAAATATCTAGAAAAAACCAAGATAGTAAATTTTGAACACTCTACAATTCAATCATTAATTTCTGAGCGTAATTGGCAAGAACTCGATGACTTCAACAAAATTGGTGCAGCCTACCAATTTGTTAAAGATGAAATATTATTTGGTTACAATGAGAGTGATGATATTTCAGCAAGCAGTGTTTTAGCCGATGGTTACGGACAATGCAATACCAAGGGTAACTTGCTGATGGCTTTGTTACGAGGATTAGGTATTCAATGTCGTTTTCACGGCTTTACTATTGAGCAGCGATTACAAAAAGGAGCTATTCCAACTTATGTATTTTGGTTAGCACCTAAATATATCATTCATAGTTGGATTGAAGTTTATTTCAAGGATCGTTGGATAAACTTAGAAGGCTTTATATTAGATGAACAATATTTAAGTTCACTACAGCACAAATTTAGTCAAATAAAAAACGAATTTTGTGGTTATGGTGTTGCAACAAAGTGTTTCTCTTCGCCAGATACAGATTGGCGTGGTCAAGATACCTATATACAAAAAGAAGGTATTCATGATGATTTTGGTGTTTATAATTCCCCTGATGAGTTTTATCTCGAAAAAGGAACTAACTTATCAGGAATCAAACGTTGGATGTATCAACGAGTGATCCGTCACTTTATCAATTTTAACGTAGTCAATGTAAGAAATTTAAAAGTTCTTGAGGTGGAAAATGCACAATCATAGCCATAGCCATTCGCATGGAAAAGACGACCGTATAGGTTGGACATTTTTCCTTAATGTTTCATTTACTATTATCGAATTTATTGGTGGTTGGCTAACCAACAGTACCGCTATTATGGCTGATGCTGTACATGACCTGGGTGACAGTTTATCTATAGGATTCGCTTGGATACTGAGTCGTTTCTCGGATAAAGAAGCATCCGATAGATTTAGCTATGGCTATCGTCGTCTTACCCTGTTTGGCGCATTAATTAACAGTATTGTATTAGTTATTGGTTCTGTCTGGGTGCTATTTGAAGCAATACCAAGATTATCTAATCCTGAAATGCCAATGGCTGAAGGAATGTTGGGTCTTGCATTACTTGGGGTTGCTGTTAATGGGTATGCAGTATTTAAACTAAAAGCGGGTAAAACGCTGAACGAAAAAGTACTTACGTGGCATTTGCTTGAAGACGTACTTGGCTGGGTTGCAGTCCTAATTGTTTCTATCGTGCTGCTTTTTGTAGATCTACCAATATTAGATCCTTTGCTTTCTATAGGCTTTACACTGTTTATATTGTTTAACGTTTTGAAAAACCTGAAAACAACATTGGCACTATTTCTTCAAGCTACACCTGATGAAGAAGTGCAGAATAATATTGAAAAAGCGATAAAGGCTATACCTGAAATTAATGGGATTCATCATATGCACTTTTGGTCATTAGACGGGGAAAGTCACGTATTAACTGCTCACCTAGAGTTAGCCCATAACTTTGAGGTTGATAAATTAATTAGGCTAAAACAACAAGTGGCTAAGGAACTTTCTTCTTATAATTTATCTCATACAACCATTGAGTTTGAGTTTCCTCAAGAAACTTGCCGTGACGAGCATGAAAAACATGCGCATGGCTAGTTTAGAAAACCTTTTTTTGATATTATAATTTTTCATATTTAAGTAGGTGTTTATTTTGAAATTCAATGTTGCGTTAAAAATACTATTAGTCGTTTCGATTGTTTTGCAATCGTTAACTGCTGTTGTATCCGCAACACCTGAGAATCACCAAATAGATATAGAGCACCTTCAAATTCAACATGATCATGCAGATGATCGAAATGTCTCAAATGATAATGTAGGTGATGAGCAGCATAATGAAAAAGATTGTCATCACTGCGGACATTGCAGTGGCAGCCACTTATCTTGGATTTTAGTCAGTAATTCAAATACCACGGGCAAACTAAACATTATCAATAAAACGCCTTATCAAATTGATCAAACAAGTACCTTTCATGAAGCGATACTTCGTCCGCCTATTTCTTAATTAGATTAATTTTTAATGACCTATTTATCCTTTAATAATGGATAAAGGTTTCGTGTTTATTAATTTTAAAATTAAGAATTTTTATGTATATATATTTAAAAAATGCAGGTTTAGTCCTGTCTTTATGTATGGCTGTGAGTTTTTCAGTTGCCACTTATGCCAAACAGAAAAGTATTTCATGGCTAGATAGTCAAATAAATAAAGATCCCGAAGTTGTTGCGGCTAAAGAGTTACTTAATGCAAGTAATCATAGAGCCAAGAGCTTAACTAAAGCCGTATATAACCCAGAGCTTGAAGCAAGCTATGAAAAAGAGGGTGATTTTGATAATTATTCTATTGGTATCAGTCAAACGATTGATTTTTGGGATAAGCAATCAGCAAATAAAAGCATTGGTGAAATTGGTGTTTATGCAAACCAGCAACAATTGTTATCTCTACTCGATTCTAAAAAGGCTAACGCTTTAACTGCAATAGTTAATTGGCAAGCAGCAAAAAAGGTGGCTCAGTTACTTTCAGTAAGAGAAAATCAATTACAAACGCTCGTTGGAATTATTGAAGATAAGCGAAAAGCAGGACTTTTAGAGCCACTTGACGCTGAACTGGTTTATTTAAACTTGTCCCAAGTTTTCAGTGAAATATCTGAGTCGCAAATTGCTTTGAAAAATGCAGAGGTAAATGTTCAGGAGTTATTGCCTGATTGGACGCCTAATACTACCAATTTGTTTTCATTTACTTTTGGAGCAACAAACTATTCATTTAACTCTCAGTGGGTTGAGGAACATCCAAAAGTTAAACTCGCTAGAGCGCAATGGAAGATAAAACAATCTAAAGCTCAACTAACCACTATGGAATCTAAAGCCAATCCAACCATTGGAGTTAACGCAGGGAAAAGTGGAGATGAAGACTTGATTGGCGTGACTTTCTCAATGCCTTTAAATATCAGAAATAACTATTCAGATACTGTTAAAGCCGCTTATTCAGAAGCAATTGCAGCAGAGGCTAACTTTCGGTCGGTTTATCGAAAGCAGTCATTTGAAGCAAAAGCTAATTATGAATCGCTTATTGTCAGTAAAAAATATTATGAGCAATGGCAAAAACTGACAAAAGGCAGATTAGATAGCAGCGAAAACTTATTAAATAAGCGCTGGGAAGCTGGTGACATTAATACTTCTGACTACTTACTTGCATTAAATCAACGTGCGGAAGGGCTTCATGCAGGAATACGTTTGGAAAATCAATTCAAGCTTGCAGAAATATCCTTCATTTTAAGTATGGGTCAGTTATCCAAATTTGAGATTTGAGCGCTTTGTTTTTTCAGTAGCGAAAAACGAAATCTTAAATTTATTAAAAATATAGGTTACAAAAATGAATACAGTAATTAGTAAAAAATTTTTAGCCGTAGTAATTAGCTGCCTGTTAGTTGGGTTTACTACAAATCATGATGCTTTTGCACAGTCGTCAGATGGAACTGGTTCTGTCACAAACGTTTCGAAACAAGAAGAAAAAGAACATCAAGATGAGCATGAACACGAAAAGGGACATGAAGAAGATAAAGGTGACCATGACGAGCACGGCCATGAAGGTGGTAATAAAGAGGGAGAAGAAGGACATGAAGAAGGTATCACTATTGATCCAAAGAAGATGTCGCTTGCTAACATTAAAGTGGAAAGTGTTAAGCCTGAATATCAATTTAGCACCGTATATGCACCAGGCGAAATAAAAGCTAATGGCTATAAAAGTTATGTGGTATCGCCACGTACAGAGTCAGTCATTATTAGTCGCCATGCAGCGCTTGGAGAGCATGTAGAAATAGGTCAGAAGTTAGTTACATTATTTAGTGAAGCAATGGCACAAGCACAGGCTGACTATTTAATCGCTTCAACCGAATGGCAACGTGTGAAAAAGCTGGGTAACAAGACGGTGAGTGAAAGTAGATTATTACAAGCAGAGACTACATACAATGCGAGTTACGGGAAGCTTATTGCTTTAGGGTTAACTGAAAAAGCAATAGATGGCATTTCTAACAAAGACATAAAAGCGTTTGGGCAATATACATTAATTGCTCAGCGTGAAGGGGTTGTACTTCAAGACGATTTTATCCAAGGGCAACGTGTTGATGCTGGTGATTCAGTAATGTTGTTAGCAGATGAAAAACAACTATGGGTTGAAGCAAAAGTTTCTCCAAATAAAAAGCTAAATTTATCAATTGATTCTCCTGCGGTACTTAAATTAGAAGGCCAGAGTTACAATGCCAAAGTTATCCAAGAAGCCCATACAATTGACCCTATTACTCGTACTCGAATTATTAGGTTAGGAGTAGATAATTCGAATGATAATCTTCATTCAGGCATGTTTGTAAAAGTTTACTTTCAGTTTGCCACAAAGCAGAAAGTGATGGCTGTGCCAGAAGAAGCATTGATCCGCAGCGCAGATGGTGATTGGACAGTATTTGTCGAAGACCACCCTGGAGAATTTAAAGCTGTAGAAATAGAACTAGGCCGAGCCTTAGGTGGTTTTAGAGAAATCATTGGCCTTGATAGTGGAACGCGAATTGTAACTAAAGGCGCATTTTTTGTTGCGTCTGAAATCGCTAAAGGCGGATTTGATCCGCACAACCACTAGGGAGCAAGACTATGTTTAATAAAATAATAGATTGGTCTGTTAATAATAGACTCCTGATTTTGATTGCGCTGTTTGCCACTATGGTTGGTGCAGTTATGGTGATCCCAAAATTAAATTTGGATGCCTTTCCTGATGTTACTAATGTTCAAGTTGCTGTAAATACTGAAGCGCCAGGACTGGCTGCTGAAGAAGTTGAACAACTCATTACGTACCCCATTGAAGCGGTAATGTATGCCCTACCTGATGTAGAACAAGTGCGCTCAATTTCTAAAACAGGCTTGTCTGGCGTTACGGTTGTTTTCAAAGAAGGCACCGACATTTACTTTGCAAGACAACTCGTATTTGAGCGTCTTCAAGCCGCAAAAGAACTGATACCAGAAGGTGTTGGGACACCCGAAATGGGACCAAACACCTCTGGGCTGGGCCAAGTATTTCAGTATCTTCTTATTTCAGATAAAGGTGCAGGTTATGATGCTATGGCGCTTCGAAGCCTTAACGATTGGATTGTTAAGTTACTCGTTATGCCTGTCGATGGAGTCACTGATGTATTATCTTTTGGTGGTAATGTTAGGCAATACCAAGTCAATGTCGATCCATCTAAGCTCTTAGCATATGAACTAACGCAAGAAGACGTTGTTGGTGCCCTAGATAACAACAATGCGAATGTTGGCGGATGGTACATGAACCGTGGGCAAGAGCAGCTTGTGATTAGAGGCACAGGCTGGTTTGAGAGTGGTGAGGCTGGCATCAGTAATATCAAACAAGTTCCCGTTAAAACAGTAGATGGTACGGTTGTTACGGTTTCAGATATTGCTAAAGTTGAAATGGGCAGTGAAATTCGTCAAGGTGCTGTCACCATGACGCGCAAAACCGAAGACGGTAAAGTCGAAAATTTAGGCGAAGTTGTCTCTGGCATTGTCTTAAAACGCATGGGTTCAAATACTAAAGCCACCATTGATGGTATCAATGCAAGAATTCCATTAATTAATCAAGCATTGCCAAAAGGTGTTCGCTTTGAGCCTTTTTATGATCAGGCTGATTTGATTGAAAAAGCGGTAAATACAGTGGTTGATGCACTATTACTAGCATTTATTTTCATCTGTATTGTATTAGCACTATTTTTAATGAATTTACGTGCAACCTTCTTGGTATTAATATCTATTCCAATTTCAATTGGTATCGCGTTAATGATCATGGCTTGGTGGGGCATTTCTGCAAACCTTATGTCACTGGGTGGCATAGCGGTCGCTATTGGTATGCTTGTAGATGGCTCAGTGGTTATGGTTGAAAATATGTTTAAACATTTAAATAGACCTGACGCGACACATTCGAAATCGGTAAAGGAACGTGTTCCAACTTCTGACGCAGATCCGCACGATGTAGAACACGATGAGCACGGCATTAAATTACGTCTGCAAAATGCAGGTAAAGAAGTGGCTCGTCCCGTCTTTTTTGCTGCCTCGATTATTTTAGTCGTATTTGCGCCATTGTTCAGCTTTGAAGGGGTTGAAGCAAAGTTATTCCAACCTATGGCAATAAGCATCATCTTAGCCGTTGTATCTGCGATTGTGGTTGCGTTGTTTATCGTACCTGCACTGGCAACTTATTTATTTAAGTCAGGTGTAAAAGAGAGGGAAAGCTTTGTTCTTAGGCCATTAGACAAACTCTACAGAAAAGGGCTTACATTCGCACTAAAACGCACCAAGTTAGTCATTTCAGCCGCACTTATATTAGTTTTCTCTGCCTTTGCATTAGTTCCATTAATTGGTACTGAATTTGTACCTGAGTTAGAAGAAGGGACGATAAACTTAAGAGCAACGCTGGCACCTTCTTCCAGTTTAGATACCGCGCTCACTGTGGCACCAATTCTAGAAGAAAAACTAATGGCTTTTCCTGAAGTAACCTATGCATTAAGCCGAATTGGTCGAGCCGAAATAGGTGGAGATCCAGAGCCTGTGAATAACATAGAAATTTACATAGGGTTGAAGCCTGTTTCTGAGTGGACCAGTGCATCTAATCGATATGAACTTCAAGGGAAAATGGAGAGATCTTTAGAGGAGTTTCCTGGCTTACTACTAAACTTTTCTCAACCTATTGCGACTCGTGTTGATGAGTTACTATCTGGCGTAAAAGCTCAGTTGGCGATAAAGTTATTTGGCCCTGAGTTAGACGTTTTAGCAGCTAAAGGACAAGAGATCGAAGCGGCTATAAAGAGTGTTGATGGTGCAAGAGATGTTGCTCTTGAGCAAATTGCAGGTGAAGCGCAACTTGTCGTAAAACCTAATAGGCAAGAGCTATCGCGCTTTGGACTTTCAGTTGTTGATATAATGGAAGTTGTGCGAGATGGTATTGGAGGGGTTGAAGCTGGACAAATCATCAAAGGCAATGAACGTTATGATATTTACGTGCGTATTGAAGAAGAGTACCGACAAAATAAGGAAGCTATTTCAGATATTCGAATTCAGTCACCAACAGGCGCCTGGGTACGCTTAGGTGATGTTGCAACTGTTTCATTTGAATCAGGTCCTCCTCAAGTAAGGCGCGATGATGTTCAAAGGCGTGTCGTTATTCAAGCAAACGTTCAGAATAGAGATATGGGTAGTGTAGTAGCCGACATCAGAAAAGTTATTGCTGAGAAAGTTGACCTACCTTCAGGTTACTCGGTAGCAATAGGTGGCCAATTCGAAAGCCAGCAGCGTGCTCAAAGCAGACTAGCTATCGTTGTACCTCTATCTTTAGCGCTAATTGCATTGTTACTTTACTTTGCTTTTGGCTCTGTTGGTCAAGCTATGCTGATATTGGTCAACGTGCCGCTTGCTGTAATTGGCGGAGTTTTCTCCTTATATTTATCTGGACAATACTTGTCTGTACCAAGCTCCGTTGGCTTTATTACCTTATTTGGTGTAGCGGTATTGAATGGGGTCGTTATGGTAGAAAGTATCAACCAACGTATTAAAGACGGTCTAGAAGCATCTAAAGCCGTTTTTGAAGGCGCTACTTCAAGATTAAGACCTGTACTTATGACTGCTATAACATCAGCTTTAGGTTTGATACCGATGTTAATGTCTAATGGTGTTGGTGCAGAAATACAGCGCCCATTAGCGAGTGTTATTGTTGGCGGCTTGGTAACTGCAACACTGTTAACATTATTTGTTTTACCTGTTTTATATCGCTGGTTTTCAGAGAAAAAAATAAAAGAGCTATCCAGATAAAATTACTGTGAACTCTAACCCCACGCTAAAGTCACGTTTAGCGTGGGGTTATTGAGTAGATGAACGAAAAGAAAGATTAGATTTAACAATAAACTAATAGTCATGACTGCTTTGTCGGAATATTTGTCGTTAAACAGGCCAAAGCTAACTTCCGCTTTCGTATCTTTGCAGTCTTAATCTCTATGTGTCTCAAGGTCGGATTATGGCACAGACTGTGTGAAAACTCTGATCACCTTTTGGTCTAAGTATGTTCTGCTTATGATCTATTAATCTATACATTTAGTTCACTTAATATACTGATATTTATATAATAAGACTATTGATTCAGTTGAGGGTTGAGGCAGTATGTCAAAGTTTATAAGCGGTGAAAGTCGTGACCAATCAACGTTATTTCCAGAATCGTTGGAAGACTACGTCAGTGAAGATAATACGGTCAGAGTGATTGATGTTTTCATTGAGGAACTAAATCTAGCTGAATTGGAGTTTAAAGGGTTAACTTTAAAGTCCACAGGCCGCCCTAAGTATCATCCAGCCACATTATTAAAACTGTATCTTTATGGTTACCTCAACCGTATTCAATCATCCCGCCGATTAGAAACCGAATGCCAACGCAATATTGAACTGATGTGGCTACTTGGTAAGTTGGCACCCGACTTTAAAACGATTGCTGATTTTAGAAAAGACAACGGAGATGGTATAAAAAATGTGTGCAAAACGTTTGTTGAAGTCTGCCGTCGTCTGAATATGTTTGAGAAACCAGTTGTTGCCATCGATGGTAGTAAGTTTAAAGCTAGCAACAACAAAGGCAATAATTTTACGCCAAGCAAAGTTAAATTCCACATCGACCGAGTCGAAAAGAATATTGAACGTTACCTTGAATTACTTGATGAAGCCGATAAAGAGCAAGCTAACGTCACAAAAATTAAAGCCACAAAAGATAGGCTAGCTGACTTTCGCAGCCAGTTAAAAAAACTACACGAGATTAAAG
>NZ_JBECOT010000091.1:0-11436 GCF_040104395.1 Pseudoalteromonas sp. BZA4 | reverse complement strand
AGGCAATCGTAAGACTAGCCGAGTCAAAAGCTCGACTAGCGGTGTCCAACGAAGCGTCAAAAAAGAAAGGTTAGTAGCTTAGGCTATTATCTTGGAAGCTCGATGCCTTTAGGCGCGAGTAGTTCACGATGGTGTGGATATTAGCGAACTGCGATACGTATTTTTTGAGGAATGGGAAAAAGAAAATAAGAGCGAATACAACGAAAAGTATTACAAAAACCCTAAAGACAAAGGTAAATACTTATACGATTATCACTTAAAAGACATGAGCTTCACTGAATTACCGCTTGATACTAAGTTGTAAATTTACTTGCATTTGAACGTAGTATGTTTACTATTTTATAGCTATCCCATGCTCCACGTTTGGCATTACGACCACTGGACTTGGGCGAAATTGCCGGCCTCTTCAGGCCGGTTTTTTCAATTATGGACAATAGAAAAGTACAAAGTGAATACTCGTGTTGTTTGAAGTATAAGTTTTATTTATAGCTTCTAAAAGTATACTAAAACATACTAATTCCTATCTTTTTAAAGTAAAAAACTAGATCTCAGTTCATTAGATCAATAGCATTTCTTATACTAATCTACTAAAACTCTTCAGCACTAATTGGTTTAGTTACCGTGTTAGTCAAAGTTCTTGCGCAAGTTAAAACGGATAATTCAGGCTTATTGATTGAAGTACCTGTGTTGCTTAGCGAATATGGTGTATTCGATCCCTTACTTGATTACGTTATAAGTCAGTCGCACATTAAAAGTTTGCCATGGATGAATCGCATTACGTTTGCTTGCCAGCTTTTGCTCGAGTACATGGAAGCCAACACAGGGTTATTTTCAGACGCCAGTAAGTTATTTCAATCATTTGTAATGCGTTTATCGTTGGGTACCATTAGTCCTGAGGGGAATGATCCATCGGGTTTATATTGGTTACCTCGCTCTACAGCAAACGTAAATCAACTTTTATCTGCGCTAAATGGCTTAACGGATTGGCTCGCCAATAACAGAAATACAACCAGCTTAAACCCATTTGAACAAGCCAGCTCTCATCAAGAACGCCTTAACTATGCTGCATGGTACAAACGCAATCAGTACAACTTTTTAGGCCATATCAAAAGTAACCCTTTACCCAGTGTGCTTAAAACCGTACGCAAGGTACGTGGTAAAAAGGATGTGCTAAAGGTTGATGGTGATGCCATTTCATTTCCAGAAAAGCTCTTTAAACCCTTTTTTATTGAAGGTTTAGGCAAAGCCAGAGATAAGCGCGTGGCACTGCGTGATCAGCTTATTGTGTTGCTGATGCATGGCACCGGTGTACGAGAAAGTGATGCTTTACACCTTTGGGTGGATGATGTGTTTTACGACCCAGAAAACCCAAGTGGTGTGATAGTACGTTTGTACCACCCCGAAGATGGCAGAGCACCAAATAACTGGACTGGCCGCAAACGACAAAAAACACGCGCAGCGTATTTGTCTGAGAACTATAACTTAATTCCTCGTAACCGCATGACGGGTACCGCTCGAGTTGGCTGGAAAACCAAAGTGGTTGATGATGACGAAAACTACATTCAACTGCACTGGTTTCCAGCCTTTTACGGTGAGCTATTTGTCAAGTTGTGGCAGCAATACTTACTTTACCTATTACCGTTGCCAAGAATGCACCCTTACGCATTTGTATCGTTTTCACAAACACACGAAGGTCAATCGCTTACCCTAAATGCGTTTAACCAAAGTTATAAAGCGGCCATGGCTCGTATCAACCTTGTTGTATCAAAACCTGAAGGACGAACCCCACATGCCCATCGTCATGCTTATGGCAGACGTATGTCGAGTACGGGCATTGATCCAAGGCTGATCAAAAAGGCACTCCACCACGCTTCGTTGTTATCACAAGCTGTATATACCCAACCGAGTATTAGAGATGTGACGTTGGCATGTGAAAGAGCGTCAAAAAACCTTGATGGCCAACACTATGCCGAGTTTAAAGAAGACGTCAGCGTGAGCTGGCAAAACGTGATGGAATCAGGGTTTGAAGATATTGACCCAGATGGGCTATTTAGCGGTAAGTACCCTAAATTAAGGAGATATAAACCATGAAAACACAGGATTATGAGTTCAATTGGTTTATCAAGAAAAACGGTTCTGGCTGGGAGACTTGGCGGGAACTGGCCTCAACTTGGCTTGAACAAAAGCAATACGGCATTGATCATTCACGCGCCGCAATCGCTCGCTTTTTAGATGAATACCTGGTACCGCGATTTATTACCGATCCCATTGAGCTATTTACACTGGCAGATCAAGACTACAACAAATTTCTTATGTCGTTTGAGCTGAACGAAGGCTACCGTGTTAGGCAAAACAACGATGTATGCCGCTTTATTGATTGGATAATTGATACCTACTACTCAGAGCCAGATGATAATGGCGATCTTGTGCCGCTATTTCAAAACCCCTTTGATAAAGAACAAAGCCCTGTAAGAAGACAGGAGACTGTCTACAACGCTTTACCCTACGCCTATATTAAGCAACTGCGCAGCATATTATGCCCCGCGCCTCGGGGTCACTTTAAGCAATGGAAGTGGGCCATCGACTACAGTGAGATCTTCTTCACCAACGCTCGCTTTTTAAAAGACTGGATTTTGGTTGATGAGTCGGTGATAGACAAAGCAGACCCCGATTGTGTTTGGCAAAAACACACGCTAGATAAACAGCGGCAAATAAGAATAGATGGTGCACTTAGAACCTTAGAAAAGGGTGACTGTATTTACTTAATTTGGTCACCTGTTCGTGCCATGGCTTTATACCTTAAATTGCAGCTACCTTTGCGAACTTTTCAAGTGCGAATGCTGGATTCGGGCGAGGCTGATACATGGCGTTACAGCAATGGCGAGTGGCGAATGAATGAGCAACATCATTTTGCTGAAGGCAGCGATAAGCGCCCATGGCAAAAAGGGGTATTCCACCGCATTATTACGCCAGATATTAGTGATGTGATGACGGGTATGTACATAAATACCAATAAAACCGCAGATAGAAACAAAGATGAAATAACTCGGGGATACGTGATCCCATGGCAACACGAAGAGGTGTTGTATTGGTTAGAAAAGCTCAGAAACTGGCAAGAAAAGTACAACCCAATCAACAAGCCAACTTCTATTTATGACTTAGATTACAAACACTTTGGCAGCACCAAGACCAAAATTCAGCGCAGTGAAATTGGTGATATTTGCTTTTTGTTTCGCAATGCCGCTGCGTATCGTAAGCGCGAACGGCGCATGCCAATTACAGATGGTTATGTTAACGCGCTTTGGGCGGCTTTGCTTGCCCAACTCGAGCACGATGTGGCGAAAAAAGAGCATACTTTAAGAGATGGTGCCAAAGTGCATTTTGTTGACCCTCAAAATGCCAGAAGGCCGCTATTCCCGTTGCATGCATTACGCGTTTCGTTGATCACTTGCTACGCCATTGAGGGGGAAATACCCACACCGATATTGTCAAAGCTGTTGGTTGGCCACAGTCGTTTGATCATGACTTTGCACTACACCAAGCTCACGCCTGTGATGATGGCCAAGAAAATGCGCGAGGCCGAAGGCAAAATAATCGACAAAGAAGACGATAGTTTACAGTCATTCCTAGCCAATAAATCCATTGAAGAAATCGGCTTACAAGCTGCATTCAAAGACATTGAATCGCTACAAACTGCATTGAGAGTGCGTAACCCAGCTGGGTGGCAAGAAAAGTCGATAGGCATTTGTTTAGCTGGAGGAAACACCTCGCCCTTGGTTGAACATGCCTCAATTGCTGGGTGTTGGAATGGCGGAGATAAACTCAAAAAAGCGAATCGAAACCAAGCCGATCTACACGCGCCAGTGCCCCATGGTATTGAAAACTGTATTCGCTGCCGCTGGTTTATTACCAGCATTCGCTACATCCAATCGCTTGTGGCTCACTTTAACAACCTAAGTTATCACGCCACAGAAGCGGCCAAAATTGCTGCGGAACTCGAGGGCGAGCAAGCGAGCTTATTGGATGAAGAGTATTTCTGTGAGGTTAATGGCACACCATTTAACAAGCGTGACCAGCTAAACAGCATAGACAGGCGTATTGAGCGACAAAAATCTGAAGCCGATGAATACTGTAAAGACTTAGTTGCGTGTTTTCAGGTGATCCGTAAGGTACTAAGTATTGAGCAAAATAGGGAAGAGCACGACCGCAAAGATAAAGTGATTGCGCTTGGCTCGGCACAAGACATATCACCATTTTTTAGTTTTTTAGACACGAAATCTGAATTTAGGCAGCTGATCCAAATCTGCGATGACGCAGAAGTATTTGTAGACTTAAAAGATGACTTAAAGAAAACCACGGCCATTAATCACAGATCAAACATGCTAAACACCATGCTGATGCGCATGGGTTACCAACCAATCTTGATGCAGCTTGACGACGAAGCACAGCTTAAGCTTGGCAATGTGATGGTCAATGCCATGCTAAATGCCACTAAAGAGCCAGACAAAAGCAAAGCCATGACAATGCTTTCAACTTACCTTGATACTGAAGCTTACTTGAAAGACGCAGGCCTACTCGAGCAAGGTGTACAAGCGATTGAAAGTAATACAGGCATTAGCATCAGAACATTAGCAAACATGGCAACAGCCACTTTAGGAGTGAAGAAAAATGGCTAATCCAGTTGACCCAATCATTGTACTGCAAGAGCTATGCGCAAGCGCCACCACAAGAACCGCCAATGCTTTAACGGTATTGAATGCTGTGCTTGAGCAACAAAGTAAAATAACGCCTCTCGACTTTTCTATGGCAACGATCGGGCGGCTGTCTAAAGAGCAAGGCGGCCCATCAACACAAACCATTCGTAATCGCACAGGAAAACATTTTCAGCAATTAATTGAGGCTTGGGCTGCCTATGCAGGCACAACGTGTAAAAAGCCGCTCTCAGTACGCCAAAAACAGTTATTGAACAGCAACGACCAACATATTCTGGATGCCATCGACGACCCAGTGATTAGAGCCGTAGTCGGCTCTTTGATTGCCGAACGTAACAAATACCGCGATCAGCTCAATACATTAAAAGCCAACTCAGACTTGTTTATAGACAGAACCAAAGGCGATAAAACCAATACCACACTCGAAAACAAACAACTGGTACCGCTGGAAATTGAAGCTATTAAAGCGGCAATTTCTGATGAACTTTTCAATAAACAAGGCTGGGAAGTCATGCCCACAGGTCAAGTCAAAGACGCTGATGGAAATGAGATCTATAAGCGTGGGTATGTGAATGGGTTGAGGAAGATGCTCCCTTTATGCTGCAACGATAGTTAAAACTTATAAAAATGGAACAAGTAAGATTGCATAGCTAGCCCCAGCATTGGCAATATAGTCAAGAGTTTACCTTTTTCTCGTCCCAGCTTTCTATAATAAACACGGCTGCGGTATGTGCGGCATGTACTGCTAGTCGAGCGTGACGGGGTTTTATATTATAGCGAGTTCTTCCCTCAGCGTGTGCGGCACTTGCATGAGTACGCAAGGCTCCAATACCACTAACTGTTGAAAATAACCCACTCAGGATTCGAATTAGGTCCTCGTCTTGAATCTGCCTAATATCAAAGCCGAGCTCGTCTTTTATGACTTTCCAAACTCCCTGTAGGTCTTTTTTAGCAGGCATAGCTAAGCCTGCATCTTCGATAAAAGTCTTACAGACTGCTTCAAGTATGTTGCAAGCTGCCAATATTGCTTCTCTTGGGTCACGAACTAAATTTTCTAGAGCCCTGTCGAATTCTGCATTTATAGCTGGTAAGTCTCGGTTTTTGATGATGGTAGATAAAGACTTTATCGGAGCGCTAGCCCCATCTAATATAAGACCACCTTGATGATATTCAAGTCCATATCTAGACAAACATTTCCTAATATTTTGAACATACTGGTAAGCTTTGTTTTCAACTTTTTGAAACATTATTTCGGTGTATTCTGACTGATAATCAGGGTTTTCCATATAATTTTCTATAAGCTTACCCAAGATATCTAAAGGTTCATTGGATTGGTTATTGACTCTTCTTAACCATTCAAGGGCTTTGACCGATTTACTACCTTCAGGTGGCTCCCCAGGAGCGTTGGAGTACATGAACAGAGAGTCCATAGATGCGTGAGTTTCTAAGTTTGACAGAGCATCCGCTGACACAGCGATAAGTGGAGCTGGTATCTGTTTGTTCATTTGGTATAACGCCTTGAGTTTGTATGGTAATTAAGACTGCCAGAAGTTAATCTATTTTGACAGGTGAAGTGCAATGAGAGCATTCAGTTAGTTTTTTGGAGTATGGCACATCTTCAATTGAACGGCTCCAAACATGAAAACAAGATGGGCATCTAAACCACCTTGTTTCGTATTGTTTTGGTGCGGGGTTTAGGTCAATAATTTCCCTAAAAGCACGTGTCGGTTTTCTTTTATAGCGGGGGTTTTGCTGAAATCCATAAACTGGGTCATATAACGGCTCGATCTCTTCTGCCAGTTGCTGTTGTTCCTCCCACTTAAGTTGTGCTTGTTCCTTTTTAGTGAGTTGTATTTTTTGATTTTTACTACGATAAAACTCTGTAAACCTTTGTGTTTGCTGTGGGTGGTAATGCCAATGCTTGATGCTTTGCTTCTCAAGTAATTCAGATTCAACTTGCTCTCTGTAGCCATTTACTTTGCCTTCAACGTACTTTCTAAAATCCTTCACGTCGACAACTACAATGGCGGACTTTTGGTTGTATGTAGAGCTAAATTGGTAAGAAGAGCTCTCTAGCGTTAAAACAAGGGTGATGTCGAGGTCATTGGTGTGTAGGATAGCAATTTCGTTTTGCGCGCTTTCAATGGCTGGATTCAATGTTACTTTAGATTGATAGTCGTATACCTTTTCTTCAGTGATCAACACTCCCTCATCGGATTTATCACTGTTTGGATAACCGACATATCGAGGAAGATGAATGCTAGAATTGGTAGCAAGTATATTACGGCACAACCAAAAAATAGCGCGTTTATAACTTATCTCACATGGCTTATCTTTGGAGTTTACCTTCGGTGCATGTTTGAAGTGATCGCGTCTTATGTTCGTTTTATACTTGTGCGCGGAAAGAGGCATATCGCAGCTGATGCAAAAACAATTGCACTCTAAACCGTTTTCTACTTCATCGACAAATGCGAGAGAGCCATTTTTATCTTTAGCAAATGGTATCAATACTTCCACTGTTATTCCTTTTCACAAGCAGATAGCAAAGCTCAATATGTTATACCTAGTTAATTCATTTGTTAATATCTTGATTGATAACTTTATAAACCGTGTTTCTTGAAACGTTCACCGTGCTTGCTATTTGGCTGACTGGTGTAGCTTTTGCGCGTAGCGATAAAATGCTTTGTTTGGTGTTGTCGGATATTGGCTTACGGCCTTTGTATTTACCCGCTTTTTTAGCGGCTGCAATGCCCTCGAGCTGTCGCTCTTTTCTGATATTGAGTTCAAACTCTGCGAACACGGCGAGCATATCTAGAAAAGCTTTGCCTGAGGCAGAGTCGGTTGAGATGGGCTGCTCTAGCGCTTGTAGCTGAATATCGTTGGATTTTAGGTGGTTCACTAAGGTTTGTAAGTCAAGTACGGAACGAGCGATACGGTCGACTCGAGTCACAATTAAGGTGTCACCAGCACGAAGGTAGCTAAGTAGGGCTTGAAACCCATCGCGTTTGGTATTCGACGCTGATGCCATATCGGTAAACACCTTGTCACAGCCCGCTTCCTCAAGTTTGTCTACTTGTAAATCTAAAGACTGATCTGTGGTTGAAACTCGCGCATATCCAATCTTACTCATGGCAATTGTTCATTTAGCATCTAAACTAAATAAACATAGTGCGTACTAACGCCTTAAACCACCCTAAATGAACACTTTTAATCGGTATTGGTGATGTTTAACTAGGGTATACGTTATTTGAACTTATGCTTTGCCGTCGTTTTAGGAAATGCCACCACAATGGATTTGCAAAACCCCGACCTGATTTTAGTAAAACGCCTATCGGAGCTTTCATGCTCTTACTTTGCGGTTGAAAGCATTGTGGGTACAGATGTAGTGTTGACGGATATTGAAAGCGGTGGGCGGTTTAATTTTGCGAAGCCAAGGCTTGAGCAACTGGTGTCAAACGGCCAGCTCAGAGCCATCGCACGGTGTGAGCTACCAACCAAGTTAACCTTTAAACCACTCAGTAACGTCAAAAAGCCTAAAGCTGAGGCGGCGGAAGATGTTACATCCAAAAAAGAAATGCAGCGCCGTTATAAGTATGTGCAAGGCGCAATTGAACAAAGTGTTCCAGCCTATACCGAGAAATGGTTAACCCCGTTTATTACGCAAAAGGCGACGGAGATAAACGACAGCAGCCCACCGTCATGGCGCACGCTAGCCCATTGGAACAAAACCTTTGTGGAAAGCGGCTGGGATAAAAACGCACTGACGCCAAGGCATAAAGCCAAAGGTAATCACACCAAGCAATTACCCCAAGAAATCCATGACCTAATTGATGACGTGATCAATGAATACTTTCGCACTCATACGGTAGTGAGGTATCAAAAGGTATATGACCAGTTTCTAGAACGGCTTGATACGCTTAATGCGGAAAGACGTGAGTCTGATTTAGTTGAGCTAAAACCATGCAGTTATAGATGGATAGTGAATAGGTTGCAGAATATGGAAAATAAAGTAAAGTCTTAATTAATTTAGATATGTGTTTTTAAATAGCTCTTAAAAGAGTGTACTTAGGCTGATGGGGGAGGTAGGCCAAGGTTCGATTCCTTGGGCGTTTGTTGGCTCCGTAGCCCTTATTTTTGTGCTTATTCGATATGCAAGTATCCAAATGGTCCTATCAACCACGGCAGGCAAATTTAAGGAGGTGTCTATGGCAAAAACATTAAAAGCTCGTGCTCGTATTCTTTTCAGTTCAATGTTCGAAACAACTTGGGCTACTGGGGTCGGCTACGCTGCTGGTCACCTATCGACCTAAGTGCATTTAGCATTTATAAAACTGTGGATGCAAACACTGTTGGCTTATGCTCCTTCGTTGTTTATTGTAGTCTACAATTCTTCGCCGTTTATTAAGGCTTTAATAATTGCTAGATTTCGGAGATATATGAGCATTTCAATGTTGGAAATAAGTAAAACGGCAATGTATGAAGGAGAGTTTAAGGATCGTCGAAAAGAATTCTCAGAAGCGTGCCAATGGCTATCCGATGAGCTGGGTTTCCCGTATAAAAGTACTCGAATGGGAGACTATGAACGTTTGCTAAAAACTTTTGTTAGCCCTGGAGCTAAAGTACCAACGGAACAGGACTTAATTGATGATTTTTATCATTTTATGCAAGCTGCGACCGAGGCATGTCAGATTATCCGTTTATGGAACACTTTTAAAGATGGTAAGCAAGAGGGCTTAAAAAGTCGTATTAAGCATGTTATGTCAGGCAAGAGCTTGCGAGCTGAAGCAATCAAAAAGAATGCAAAGGGGGAAAATGATGACCCTGCACGAGATTTCGCTTTTGAACTCAATATCGCCTCTAGGTTTCTCAAAGGAGGATATGAAGTTGATCTAACAGATGACTGTGACGTTGTTGTTAATATAGGTAAAGATACATTGTACGTAGAATGTAAGCGTATCAAGTCCATAAAGAAATTAGCCGCTCGCATTAAAAAAGCATCAAGTCAGATTGACACACGCATTGGTGCGAATCGAAAAAATAAGTATGGCTTGATAGCATTGGACGTGACTGATGTACTTTTGCCGGAAGGTAGAGTAGCGGTAGCTAGTAATGTTCATTACTATGATATGGAAATTCAAAGAGCAATTACGAATTTCGCTAAAGAGCAGGAACATGTATCAACCAAAAATGCAGGTCGTAATGTGGCTGGCATTTTATTTGAATTTAGTTCAAGTGCATTCTTTTCTCACGAGGAAAAAGAACCTTCATTAGGCTTTGGGCGTTCTGCTTGTATGTATAGGCATGCCAGCCAAAATAAAAAATCATTGGCTTTAGTCTCTGGCTTTATTGGCAAAATTGCTAACCAAAACCTATAGAATAGTAATTTAAAGGGCGCAAAATAGGAGTTAGAACAAGCAAGCTTGAAAGGTTAAGTAACGCTGAATTCTGAACACTTTCTCAGCTTTCAGACACCACAAGCCCAAATGTCCAATTTACTTGAACGGCCACCCTTTTGGTCACTCCTTTTCGACTACTAATCTTTCACTATTATATATTATTGTTTTATATGGTTGTTATGAGTTTGGTACACTTTCCACTATAAATTTATAAGTCACTTCAAACAACAACTCGCGTATACATAGACGGATATAACTTTTACTACGGCTGTTTAAAATGTACAAATTTTAAATGGCTATAGGAAATGTTAGCGATGATATGACCGATACGTACATTATACCTGATCCACAACAATTAACTGATGCATTGAATGATTTGTATAAGACAGTGCCAGCCCTCGGTTTAAAAGAGTAAGTGATAGGTAAAGAATTTGAAAGGGTAATTGCTACGACCAAGCTAGCCCATATAGGTTTTTAAGATACAAAAAAACCCGCATAAAGCAGGTTTTTTTGTTTTCTTCGTATGTCTACAGGGGGAGGCATAAAGCCAGCATATCCCATAGCTAGTAAGTGAATTGTAAAAGGAGTTGACGATGCCGTCAAGTAATATCAAAAGGTCATTATCTGACTCAAGGTTGAGTACATATGAACAAATTGTTTTTAATGGTACAGCGTTGAGTACAGAGCAAGCATTAAAGCTCTATGCATGGAATGCACAAGTGTCTGCGGCGTTTTTTGCGCCACTTCACCTTTGTGAGGTGGTTTTTAGAAACGCTGTATCTGAAGCCTTGGAGAGAAAATATGGGTTAAATTGGCCTTGGAATACTACATTTGAGCGTAGTTTACCAAACCCTGATAGAGGCTATAGCCCAAGACGTGATCTAATAAATGCCAGAAATGGACAGAACACAACAGGAAAAGTTATTCCCGAATTAAAGTTTGTATTTTGGGAGAAACTGCTAACGAGAAGGTTTGATGATCGTTTATGGACTCCATTCTTGCGTACAGTATTTCCTAATCATGAAGTAACTTTATCAGTGCCGGAAATGCGAAATAAATTGAGGGTTCTTCTTGAGAATGTCAGGGGATTAAGAAATAGAATTGCACATCACGAGCCTATAATTGCGCGAGATCTAGAGTTAGATTTCAAGAATATTGATTTACTAATTAACTATCGCTGCTCAGATACTGCACATTGGACATGGCCTTGTTGATCAAATGCAGCTCTCTAACAAATTCACTTAACTTACTGATATTTAGGCAGACCAAGGGTGTTGATCTTATTTAGCGCCTTCACTTTGATCATCGCTTCAACCAGTTGGCGATTG
>NZ_JBECOT010000090.1:0-11548 GCF_040104395.1 Pseudoalteromonas sp. BZA4 | reverse complement strand
TCTTCGCGCAGTATAAAAAGGAGTGGATAAAGAATTTAAATGAACTGAGTCGTAGTGAAATGACAACACAAACGTATTTTTATATTGAAAAATACTACAACTCAGTAAGAAGGCATGGCACCCTAGGGTATAAAAGTCCCATGCAGTACGAACAAGTTAATTAAACCCCGTGTCTACTTTATCGGGGTCAGATCACAAATCAGACGGCTGACGGCTAACGGCTAACGGCTAACGGCTAACGGCTAAACCCTAACTAATTCCTAAATACTTATGTACTTGAACCGATAAACGCCAGTTCTTTGCAATACAGGTTTCAATGGCAAGTTTAGTTGCTGAGGTTTTTTGGCTAATTGGTTGTAGATACACTAAACGCGGATTCACACCTGTTTTTAAGAATAAATCTTCGAGTTCTTCCACATGCTTTTGCATTGCCACTGGGTGTTTAATTTCATCAGCGCGTTGCATTGCACTGCGTAATACTTTATAGCCACCACGCATATTAATTTTTGGTGATACAGTCACCCATGTCTGCTCAGGGACTAAAATTTCAAATGTACCGCTGGTTTCAATTTGAGTCGAATAGCCATTTTCGTGTAATAATTCACACACTGGATTTAGGTCGTACATGCAAGGCTCACCACCAGTGATCACCACATGCTTTGCGTTGTAGCCACGTTCTTTAAATAACGCTAACACTTGCTCAGCTGTTGCTTCAGCCCAATGATCTGAGTCTGCTTTTTTCTCAACGGTGTCATCAAGTGACACTTTATATACGTTATCAACGTCCCATGTTTGTTTTGTATCACACCAAGCACAACCCACAGGGCAGCCTTGTAAACGTAAAAAGATTGAAGGTGTACCCGTAAAACTCGCTTCACCTTGAATTGTTTCAAACACTTCGTTAATTTTGTACAAAAGACATCTCACTTACGACGCAACGGTATAAAATACATACCATCAAAAAAACCAAAAACACGCGCAAAAATTGTTATTTAGGCCCGAGCCGTGTAGTATATCGCGCCCTGAAGTAAACCTCTATCAAAAGTAAGAGCAAAACAGATATGACGCAAAAAGTAGTTGTGATTTATTCCGGCGGTATGGACTCATTTACCGTATTAAATAAAGCCCTGCAACAAGGCCATGAAGTATATGCCCTGTCGTTCGACTACGGCCAGCGTCATGTTAAAGAGCTTAAAGTAGCAGCTCAAGTATGTGAAAAGTTAGGTGTTTCTCACAAGATTGTTGATATTTCAGCAATCAACCAGTTGATTGGTGGCTCATCACTAACTGATGATATCGAAGTACCAGAAGGTCACTACGAAGAAGAAAGCATGAAGAGCACAATTGTGCCTAACCGCAACATGATTTTACTATCACTTGCTGTAGGTTATGCGGTGTCTTTAAAAGCTAGTAAAGTTTATTACGGTGCCCATTCAGGCGATCATGCAATTTACCCGGACTGTCGCCCTGAGTTCGTACAAAAAATGGATGATGTTTGCCGTATTGCCAACTACGACGCTGTTGAAATTTTCAGCCCGTACCTAAACAATACCAAAATCGACATTTTGACAGACGGTTTAAAAATGGGTCTTGATTACAGCCAAACATGGACCTGTTACAACGGCCGCGATAAAGCCTGTGGTAAATGTGGGGCTTGCCAAGAGCGCTTAGAAGCCTTTGCATTAAATAAGGTTACAGACCCTCTCGAATACGAATAAAGCATAAAAAAGGCTATCAAATATTTGATAGCCTTTTTTATAAATCAATGTTGTAAAAATTTAACATCCAAAAACTGTGTTAATTTACTAACTAAATAAACGTTCAAACCAGTTTTTGTCTAAATCGGCTTCACACTTTTTGAGTTGTGCGCCATAACGGCTAGCTCGATGTTTAACTTTATTAGCAACGCTCATTAGCCATTTTTTACTTTTATAAGTGCCTCGCTTATAGCCGCCCCACCCTTCGTGGTAATTTAGGTACTGCGCGTAGGCGTCCCATTTCGATATACCATTTACTTTATGAGTTTTGTAAACGAACCAGGCCATAAAGTCGATAGCATCATCAAAATCATCTCTGTCTGCACCGCTGTTACCTGTTTCACGAATGTAATCTGACCATGTTGGGGTTTTTGCTTGAGAGTAGCCATATGCAGAGCTAGCACGTCCGATTGGAATTACCCACAAGAAATATTCCATTGGTGGTGCTGCATCATGGCGGAATGAGCTTTCTTGATACATCATGCTCATTAGCACATGTTTTGGCGAACCCCATTTTTCTTGTGCATCACGAGCATCGTAATACCAGTCAGGTTTTTCTTCAAAAATCTTACATATATCATGAGGTTGCTCAGGAGGAGCCGTTGCACAACCAGCCAAAGATGCGGCCAGCGATAAAATAATTATACTTTTTTTCATTTTTTTATGGATCTCGCTGAACTTTTTCTCATCAGGTCAGTCTGAACTTATGAATGCAGCAGTATAGCATTGTTTCATCCCTGAAGAATCTTTGACGCAGCCTCCCTAGGCTGCGTTTTTTTATGCCTTCACCATACTAAGCTTTAGCAAAATAGTCATCTAAAAATGCAGTAAAAGATACACTGTCTGCTGCTTTAACTTCACGCTCTTTAAGTACAGAGTCAGCCGCTTGTTTTGCCAAAAATGCTTGATCATAAAATTGGTAATCAGCATCAAGGTGGCTTTGCTTGTACTGCTGTGCAAGTGCTAAAGCGAAATGACCATTATCTTGGTTCTCATTAGCCAGCGCATTAACATATTTGCCAGAGAAAGTTTTACTTGGGCTGTTCACCCAAGTTGCAAGCTCAGCTATGGTTTCACTGTAATAACTCACGCCATATGCATTATCCATGTAACGGGCAACTTCAAATAGCTGAGTAAAAATTGTCTCAGCCCAATCAGTTAGACGCACCATCTCACCCTGCTTGTTAAGCATTAGCTCAGGGGCTCGGCCTTCATTGACAACCGCATCAAGGTTAGTGGTGCTTAACTTTTGCTCTTGCCAATCCATTTCTGGCGAGTCATTCAATAAACAATAGGTTAAGAATACATCTAAGAAACGAATTTGCTGTAAATCGATACCAGTTTCACTAAACGGGTTAACATCAAGCGCACGTACTTCGATATATTCTATACCTCCGCGAAGTAATGCATCGGTCGGTGTTTCGCCCGATGCTGCATTGCGCTTAGGGCGAATTGGCGAGTAAAACTCGTTTTCGATTTGCAGAATATTTTTATTTAACTGCTTTGGCTCCGCGCTCGTGTAATCATCAATATGACCATAGATATCCGATGGCGTATGAATTGCCTCTTTTAAGCCTGCTACATATTCTTCTAGTGAGTTATACATAACACGTAAGGACGATTGTGCACTGTTAGTGTAACCAAGGTTACCCAAACGCAGCGCTGTGCCCACTTCTAAATAAAGAGTACCTTTACCTAGCTTTTTGAATGGTAAATCAGTTTCGCGCCCTTGTAAGAATGAACTACATAATGCTGGTGATGCACCAAATAAAAAACTGATCAACCAAAGCTCACGCTTAAAGTTACGAATAAGCCCTAAATAGCCATTCGAAATAGACTCAGCTAATGTACCTTGGTTGCCGTTTAAGCTATACAGGCTTTGCCATAAGCTCTCTGGGAAAGAGATATTGAAATGCACACCGGCAATGGCCTGCATCATGCTGCCATAACGGTTCTTTAAGCCTTCACGGTAAAGTGTTTTCATGCGGCCAATGTTTGAGTCACCAAACTGTGCGAGTACAATGTCATCTTGATGTTCAATAAAGCATGGCATACTGATCGGCCATAACAGCTCATCGCCCATCTGCGATAAGGTGAACTTTTGCAAGTCTTTTAGCTGCGCGAGTGTTTGCTCTGCAGATGTACTAACCGGAGTGATAAATTCTAAAAGTGATTCTGAAAAATCAGTGGTGACATGATCATTCGTTAAAGCGCTACCAACGCCTTGTGGATGACCTTGCTGTGAGATAACACCACTTGGTTTAATCCTTAATGCTTCTCGCTCGATACCACGTTGAATCCCATTAATTGCGTTAGGAAATTGTGCCGTTAACGCTTCTAGCGTTTTATTTAAATCATGTTTTATCAAAAATGCTTCCTCGAGCCGCGTGGCTTTAATCCTAAGTGTATGGGGGCAAAAAACAATTACTCAAGTCAGAAATATCAGTTTCATTATTTACCTATACACTCGAAGCTCAATCTTGCCATTGTGAGTCACAATATACAATTGCTTTGGTGGCACTTCATTGTTGCTTAAACGGTTAAAAATACAATTTAGGCTTTTTCCTTGAGGATATTAGGTCTTTTAACTAATATAAAAGACTGAGGCTAAACATATTAATTCAGGCAAGATATTGTTTTAGATCAAAGGGAAGATGAAATTATTAAAAGTTTCACAGTTAACACTATCTCCCCCCTTCCCTTACATTTTTCTGAGACTATAATCCGCACACCATAAAAAAGTATATTTCGAGGACTCATATGCGTCGTGGGCAAGAAATCGTCAATCAAGAAGTGACATACTCTGATAACCAAGAGCTTGTCTCTACCACAGATTTACGCGGTGTAATCACATACGTAAATAAGGAATTTTGTACTATAGCAGGTTACACCGAAGAAGAGCTTCTCGGAAAAAATCATAATATTGTACGCCACCCAGATATGCCTAAAGCGGCATTTAAAGAGATGTGGGAAAAACTTAAAGAGGGCCACTCTTGGCGTGGCATGGTAAAAAATCGCTGTAAAGATGGTCGCTACTATTGGGTCGATGCGTTCGTTACGCCTATTTATGAACATGGCCAATTAGTTGGCTATCAATCAGTGCGTACCAAACCATCTGAGCAATTAAAAACCCGTGCGATGGCACTGTACACTAAAATTAATGATGGAAAATCTATCGCATCATTTCGTGAGAATATTTCACTCAGACAAATAATGTCTGCGATTTTATTGGTTGCAGGTATTACTGGGTTAGCAATGACCACCTCATGGATGGTTGCTTTAACCGCATGTGTCCTTTTAGCACTACTTTTTGCGCTAAATTATGACGAACTGGTTGTTACGCCAAGCCACTTAAAGCAGCAACGTGCAGAGTTTGATTCAGTCTCACGTTATGTGTATTCGGGCTCTCATCCATTTAGTATTGCTGCCTATAATCAGCAAATGTTGTTCGCTAAGCTTAGAACTGTATTGGGTCGCGTGAAAGACTCTACTTACTCATTCAAAGACATTGCTACTAACTTAGATAAACAATCGTCACAAACCGAGCAAGGTATTGCTGCACAAGGCCAACGTTTAAGTGATATTGCTACGGCAATGACACAAATGAGTGCGACTATTGGCGAAATTTCAGCAAATACTCATCACACTGCTGATAAGGTTAAAACCACTTACCAAAGCTGTAACGATATCAAACTGCATATTGAAGATAATAGCAGCATGGTGTCTGATCTAGCTAACCAAGTAGAGCAAGCAGCCACTACCGCTAATTCTCTTGCTAGTGAAGCAGACAAAATAGGCCAAGTAATGAGTGAGATTGAAGGCATTGCTGAACAAACAAACTTATTAGCGCTGAATGCAGCAATTGAAGCAGCACGTGCCGGTGAGCATGGCCGAGGTTTTGCGGTTGTAGCAGATGAAGTACGCGCACTTTCTTCACGTACTCAAAATGCAACAGCACAAATACATAGCTCAATTAAAGAGATCCAAGATACGTTATTTCGCTGGTCTAAAGTGATGCAATCAACTAAAGCGCAAGCAGATAGTTGTGTTGATACGACTGCACACACTCAAACTGAGCTTGCGAGCATCTTCGCGCAAATTGATGAAATATCAGGTCTTGCCACTGAGATATCGACGGCTGCTGAGGAACAACAAGTTGTCAGCACCGATATACGCGAAAATGTAGAAAGCATTAAAGGACACAGCGAAGAGAACTTGAAGCTTAGCTACAACGTAGCTAAAGATGCAGCGGGGCTTGTTGAAGGCTCACGCAAAGTTAACGATATGCTGTTAACCTTTAAAGTTTAAACTTAACTGATACAAAAAAGCCGCATCATAATTGATGCGGCTTTTGTTTTTAGGGCTAATTAACGACTCGAGAAAACAAGTCCATTCTCATCAGCATCAATATGGATGATGGCACCTGGTTGGTAATCGCCACCGAGCAGACGCTGTGCTAACGGATTTTCAATGGTATGTTGAATAGCTCGTTTTAAAGGCCTTGCCCCATAAACAGGATCAAAACCACTTTCAGCGATGCGGTCTAAAGCTGAATCCGTAACTTCAAGAATGTAGCCTTTTTCAGTTAATCGCTCACGTAGCTTACTTAACTGAATGTCAGCAATTTCCTTAATGTGCTCATTAGCAAGTGGATGGAATACCACGGTTTCGTCGATTCGGTTAATAAATTCAGGGCGGAACTGACTGACTAATACGCCCATCACTTTTTCTTTTAACGTCGCATAATCATTTGAACCTGCTTGCTCTTGGATAATATCTGAACCCAAGTTAGAGGTCATGATTATCACCGTATTTTTAAAATCAACGGTACGGCCCTGACCATCCGTTAAGCGGCCATCATCAAGAACTTGCAGTAAGATGTTAAATACATCAGGGTGCGCTTTTTCGACCTCATCCAATAAAATGACAGAATACGGACGACGGCGTACCGCTTCAGTTAAATAGCCACCCTCTTCATAGCCAACATAACCCGGAGGTGCACCGACTAAACGTGCCACCGAGTGTTTCTCCATAAACTCCGACATATCAATGCGCACCATGGCATCTTCAGTGTCAAACATGAAACTGGCTAGTGCTTTGGTCAGCTCAGTTTTACCTACCCCTGTCGGGCCTAAGAATAGGAATGAACCGATTGGGCGATTTGGATCAGCAAGTCCTGCGCGAGAGCGGCGAATTGCATTCGCAACAGCTACAACGGCTTCATCTTGACCAATCACTTTGTGGTGTAATTGATCTTCCATTTGCAGAAGCTTTTCACGTTCACCTTGCAGCATTTTCGATACCGGAATACCTGTCCAACGCGATAAAATCTCAGCGATTTCGTCTTCACCTACTTGGTTTTTAAGCAAGCTCATTTCTTGCATTTCTGCTTGTGAAGCAAGGTCGAGTTTGCGCTCAAGTTCAGGGATACGACCATATTGCAGTTCAGACATACGCTGTAAATCGCTGGCACGGCGTGCCACATCTAAATCAAGACGTGCCTGCTCAAGTTCTGCTTTGATAACTTGCGTGCCTTGCAGTGAGGCCTTCTCAGCATTCCACACTTCATCTAGTTCGCGGTATTGCGCTTCAAGTTCAGTGATCAGTTCTTGCATTTCAGTGCGGCGCTTTTGACTCGCTTCATCTTTTTCTTTCGCCAACGCATTATCTTCCAGTTTTAACTGAATAATACGACGCTCTAGCTTATCTAAAGACTCTGGTTTTGAGTCAATTTGCAAACGAATTGAAGAACCCGCTTCGTCAATTAAATCTATTGCCTTATCTGGTAATTGGCGATCGCTGATGTAACGGTGCGACAACTGCGCCGCGGCAACAATGGCCGGATCGGTAATATCAACTGAGTGATGCAGCTCATAACGCTCTTTTAAACCACGTAAAATTGCAATGGTGTCTTCAACCGATGGTTCATCAACAAACACCTTTTGGAAACGACGCTCAAGTGCCGCATCTTTTTCGATGTATTGACGATACTCATCAAGGGTTGTAGCTCCCACGCAATGTAACTCACCACGGGCAAGTGCTGGTTTTAGCATATTACCTGCATCCATTGCGCCGTCTGTTTTACCTGCGCCTACCATAGTATGGATTTCATCAATAAAGAGGATGACTTGGCCTTCTTCTTTGGCAAGTTCATTCAATACTGATTTTAAACGCTCTTCAAATTCACCACGGTATTTTGCGCCAGCAACCAAAGCACCTAAATCGAGCGATAATACTCGCTTGTTTTTTAAGCCTTCAGGTACTTCACCATTGATAATACGTTGTGCAAGGCCCTCAGCAATCGCTGTTTTACCTACACCCGGCTCACCAATTAACACCGGATTATTTTTAGTACGGCGTTGTAATACTTGGATAGTACGACGAATTTCGTCATCACGACCAATGACAGGGTCAAGCTTACCTTGCTCTGCTCGCTCAGTTAAATCGATGGTGAATTTTTTTAATGCCTGACGAGTTTCTTCAGCATTTGGGTCTTCTACTTTTTGGCCACCACGAATGGCTTCAATTGCAGATTCGATCTTGCTAGAAGTAATATTCAGCGCTTTAAAAATGTCACCTAATGGACCTTTATCATCACAGGCGGCAAGAACAAACAACTCACTCGAAATGAATTTATCTTTTCGTTTTTGAGCATATTTATCGCATAAGTTAATTAATGAAATCAGGTTATTTGACAGCTGAACATCGCCACCAATACCTTCAACTTTAAACAGTTTCTCGATTTCTTGGGATAACTTGGTGTTTAACTCATCAGCACTGACGCCTGCTTGTGCAAGTAACGCACGCACACTTGAACCATTTTGCTGAAGCAATGAATACATTAAATGCACAGGCTCAATAAATTGATGATCGCGCCCAAGTGCTAATGACTGCGCATCTGAAAGCGCTGATTGAAATTTACTTGTAAATCTATCTAAACGCATAAGGGTTTACCTATTAAAAAATCTAATTGCTTAATTAATGGGTATGCTTAGTGATTTGTTCAAGTAAAAGAAGAAAATTTAATCGCAAAAAAGGCGTATTAATTGCGCCAGATCAAGCTAGCCATACGGCCTGTTTGTCCATCGCGGCGATAAGAGAAAAACAGTGATTTTTCAGTGACGGTGCAGTGCTCACCACCATATATTTTGACCACACCTAATTGTGCCAATTGCTGGCGTGCTAGTAAATAGATATCAGCCATGTATTTTTCGTGCTTGGCTGTAAAAGCTTGTTGATGCTCTGGGTTTTGTGAGCAAAAACACTCTTTAACTTCTTGCCCAACTTCAAATTGTAAAGGACCGATGGCTGGGCCTAACCAAGCAATGATATCGTTTGCTGGCGCTTGAAAGTGCGAAACCGTGTTTGCCAATATACCTTGCGCTAAACCACGCCAGCCACCATGGACAGCAGCGACTTCATCCCCAGAACTCGAGCAAAGCAATACTGGTAAACAGTCTGCGGTCATTATCGCCAGCGGCTGCTTTATTAAACGGGTGTAAAGCGCATCAGCAGAGCGTAGTTCGCTTAAATCAGACTGCTCATCAATCACGACTACATCGCTGCTATGTGTTTGGTTTAACCACACAGCAGGATTAGGCAGCTGATTTGCAAGTAAGGCACGATTTGCAAGCACGGCTTGCTCATCATCACCAACATGTAAACCCACATTAAAACTATCAAAGGGTGCAACTGATACACCGCCCTGTCGGGTGGTACTCAGCGCGCTAACAGAGTTTGGGGCAGTCCATGCTGGTGTGATCATAACGCTTAAAACTCGATATTTGGGTTTGCTTTAGTATCAGCGCGTAATGCTTCTGTCATAGCAGCCATATCATCTGGAATGGGTGCTTGCCAGGTCATTAACTCACCCGTAATTGGGTGTGCAATTGATAGTTTTACAGCATGTAATGCTTGGCGTTTAAAGTCGCGTAGCATTTGAAACAGCTCAGGTGTAGCACCTTTTGGCGGGCGCGGACGACCACCATACAGTTGATCGCCAACTAATGGATGGTTTAAATAAGCCATGTGTACACGAATTTGGTGAGTACGGCCTGTTTCTAGGCGTAAACGTAAGCGTGTATGTGCACGGAATTTTTCTGCAACACGATAATGCGTCACAGCTGGTTTGCCCATTTCATGCACGGCCATGTGAGTACGTTTTGTTGCATGTCGACCAATTGGTTTTTCAACCATGCCACCCGCTGTCATTGTGCCATTACAAATTGCTTCGTATTCACGGGTGAAGTTTTCACGCTTTTGTAAAGCAGAAACTAAATAAGTTTGTGCCGGAATTGTTTTCGCCACCACCATTAAACCTGTGGTGTCTTTATCAAGGCGATGCACAATACCCGCACGAGGCACATTAATGATATCAGGGTAATGATGTAGCAAAGCATTTAATACCGTGCCATCTGGGTTACCCGCACCAGGATGTACAACTAATCCCATAGGTTTATTGATCACCAAAATATCATCGTCTTCATAAACGATGTTTAATTTGATATTTTGTGCCTCGTATTCACGAGGGGCTTCGATGGTTGTTTCTACACTCACCACTTCGCCACCGAGTAGTTTTTCGCGCGGTGTGTTTAATATTTCGCCGTTTACAGTGATTTTATCATCCAAAATCCACGTTTTTATACGTGAACGAGAATAATCAGGGAACAATTGCGCTAATACTTGGTCTAGACGTTTACCGCCAAGGTCAATTGGAACCTCGGCTTGGAGAGAAATTTGCTCTGACATTAGTAACTTTACCCAATTTACCAGTGCAAGCTGTGCTCGACTGGGTTAGAATCGCTTTAATATAATACGTATAGTTTACTCGGTTTTCCTCACTTGGCCTAGCCGAAGACATCGAAGGTAAGAAATAAAATGATAAATAAAATAGGGAAACGTGCGTTCGCCATAGTTTTTTCAGTATCTGTACTTGGCTTAGGTGCCTGTTCATCAGCACCCGATCAAGAAGATATCCAACGCGTTCCTAATAAATCTGCGCAAGCTTTATACGAAGATGCAAAACAAACATTAGATTCTGGCTTGTATGCTCGTGCAATTGAGCTATTAAGTGCTATTGATTCTCGCTACCCTTTTGGTCCTTTATCAAAACAAGTACAAATGGACTTAGTGTTTGCGCATTATCAAGCAGGTAATACTGAACAAGCACTCGCAACTATCGACCGTTTTATTCGCTTAAACCCAAACCACAAAGATTTAGATTACATGTACTACATGCGTGGTTTGGTAAATATCAAAGCAGATGAAAACGCATTCCAAGAATATTTTGGTGTAGACCGTGCCGACAGAGATGCAAATCGTACTCGTGTCGCATTTACTGATTTATCAACGCTTTTAAAACGTTTTCCTAACAGTGCTTATGCGCCAGAAGCAAAAAAACGTTTAGTGTGGCTACTGAATAAAATGGCACGCTACGAGTTAAAAGTTGCTGAATACTACTATGAGCGTGAGGCATACCTTGCTGCAGCAAACCGTGGTAAATATGTGGTTGAGCACTACTCACAAAGCAGCTACCTTGATCAAGCACTAGAGATCATGGAAAAAAGCTATAACAAACTTGGCTTACCTGAGCTAAGTGAACACGCTAAAGCAACGCGAGAAGCTAACAAGCGTTAAAACAGACTAAAGCAAAAAGGCGCCTAAGGCTGTCTCTTATACACAAATCCCTGCTAAGAAATTAGCGGGGATTTTTTTGAACTAAATTTCAACATCATGATCAGATCTTCAAATCTTGTTTGGAGACACATTATGATTAACGACCATACTCATTG
>NZ_JBECOT010000089.1:0-11711 GCF_040104395.1 Pseudoalteromonas sp. BZA4 | reverse complement strand
TATAGAACGTGCGCTAAACGCCAGACCTAGAAAGTGCCTAGGTTACAAACAGCCTGTCGTTGTGTTTAACGAATTACGCAATGCGGCCTAATTTAGCGAGTGGTGCACTTCGGGGTTGAATTCGCGAGTGAGTAAAGCTCTGAAGTTAACTTTCATGGCGAAATAAAGGACTAATATGCTCAAACCTAATGAAGGTAACAAATATGTTTTTAAAATAATTAACTTTAAAAGTGCTTACCTCCCATCATATGATGAAGTAGCTTATTTATTACATCTCCCAAATAACTTTCGAGGTATTATTGATTATGCTCAGTCATTTTATGAAGCTAAACTACCAGTAAGTAAAAGTTCTATTTCGACTTTATCAACTAAAGGCATAGGGAGGCCTACCTTCAAAAAAATTGAAAATTGGTTTTTGTCCTTGTCACCTAGTATTGTCCACATTTTTAACCCCAAACTTCTCAAGAAAAATTATAAAGCTGTAGTAGTTGGCTCAAATGCAAGCCATTTCTATTCGTGTGTTGATAGTTATAAATTCAGCCTTAGGGCTAATAAAAACGATAATGAATTAAACGTATTAATGGACTGGCTTGAAGAACGTTCTAATGCAGACTACTTACTGATGAGTGAAATTCATAGAAAGGCAAAATCAGAAATTATTGATAAGAATGATCCTAAGGATATTTGGCTATTACAAAAAACACATTGGCATGCACAAAGCTTAGTGCCATCCAGACAGCTCGAAGTTCTAGATGAGTTTTTTAAGTCAGATAAAAGAAGAGAAAACTATACATTCGATGAAGGATTAGCTATTGCAGGAGCATCTTACTATTTAACATTTGATTTCTACTTATCTGCAATTGCCAACTATGAAATAGGTCTTCAATTCTACTACGAGAGGTTAGATGAAACCTGTAAAGATAAACAATACTCAAGTTTCTTTACTGGAGTACTGAATACATTGATTGAATCTGACGAAGTTAACAGCTGTTTCGATGCTGCACTTATAGAGCTAAAAAAATTTATATCATCGAAAATTAAACCAATTAGCTGGAGGCAGCTGGCAAGCTATATACCTATTGAAAACTCTCAATTAAATGCCCCTGAAAGTTACGAGCCCCTGAAAGATAGACAATACAAACAACTAAAAGATTGGCGCAACGGGAAGAACTTACCTTCTTTTCTAAAGTTAGAAAGGTTTGTAAGTGCAATTTGCGAGAAATTATGTGATTTAGATTCTTCAGCATTACTTGTGTACTTCAGGATTAGTCGAGGGATAGACACAAAAATACAAGTATGTTTTGAACAAACTGAAAGCGAAAAACTTATTCCTATTTTCAATGAGATTATTGGGCAATACCCTGCTTACTTTAAGTACTATTCAGAACGCGAGAATTCGGCCATCTAACTTCAAAATTAGACGGCCTTAGCTTTTGCAATTAATCGTCTAAGCGCTCTTCCCAGTCTTCAGGGCGCTCATCTTCACCTCGGCTTTGCCAATAAGCGTCATGCTCAGGGTTTAGCTGCTGTGAACGGTTGTCATCATCATGTTGGGCCATTTTATTTTTTCCCTTGTTGGTTTTTGTTTGCGGCTCTAGCTGCGCGAGCAGCAAAACCATTAGAATCAACGCCGCCACCATTTTGCTTAGCTTCATTTCTTTGAATACGGGCCAAAGCATCGGTAGTCATTGGGGTTTCTTTCTTCGTCATTATATTTCTCCAAAATAGGTTTATTGTTAGGTGCTCCTAACAACAGAGAGAATAATGCCAAACAAAATTGGCGCTGTGGTGGGGGGGAAAGAGTGTAAATTTAATTTTCTCTATGTATTTTTGTAAAACACACTAATCATAAGAAAGTTGAAAATCCGTCTATTAGTGATAATGTATTCAATATTCAGGCAACAGGGCTTGTGAACCTTTATATCTCATATACTTGGCTTGTTGTTTATCATTTAAATGGAGTTTATGAATGTCTGCGTCTAATGGAAATTTTGGGTTTTTAGCTGAACATGATCCATTATTCACTGAGCTTGCTTTATCCGCTGAGCGCTCTTTCGCCAGTGATCCAAATACCACATTAATAAAACTACGTCAGCTAGGCGAAGCATTAGCACAACATATTGCTGCATTGGCTGGTATTGAGTTTGATGAACAAACAACACAAGCTGACCTTTTATACAAAATTAATCGTGAATTACAATTAGAAAATGTTGTACGAGAGTTATTCCGCACTCTTAGGGTTGAAGGTAATAAAGCAACCCACCAATTTAAAACAAAGCATAAAGAAGCAATTAACGGCTTAGTAGTTGCCCGTAAATTAGCAATTTGGTTTCACCAGTCATTTGGTAAAGCTGGCCCAAAGTTTAAGGCTGTGATCCATTTTTGTGTTGATTGAATAAAATTTCAATATTAATCAACACTTAAAAGAATTCGTTAAAAACGTCCTCAAACTGTTCACCATTGTTCAATCTTTCTAAGCCACTATACATGTCCTTTGGGTTCATTGGCTCTACAGCTATTAGTGATGCTTGATAATACTTTACATTGGTGTTTGGGAAGTCACTAAGGTAAAACACCGACTTAATCTTAGCTACGTCATCATTTGTCACATTAATGTTTTCTGATAAAAATGGCTTTCGGTAATCTGCTTTGATCCCTGTGCCTTCAATGAACCAAGCAGGTAATTGAGTTAGTTCAACAAACAAATTTGTTCTATGTCTGACCTCTGCATGAACAAGTTCATGAGCTATTACATCAGTGCTCAGTCCTTTGGGGCCTAGAAATATACATTCTCTGAATAAACCAGAGTTTTGCATACCTGTGGGGTTAAATCCGAACTTGGCATATTTTGTTTCGGCTGTAGCAATGATTCTAGGGTTGGAAGTGGGAGTACCATAGATATCCGAAACCCTTTTAAATGCTGATTCTACAGCATGAGACAGCTCAACTTGCTTCGAAGTGTCTATACTTTGATCAATATAAAAATCTGGTGATACTTCATTGAAGTGTGTTACCCCTATCAGTTCGCAAGCAATGGCATCTTTTTTAAAGTAGCCAAATGAAGCTATAAAAAACGTAATAAAAACAATGATCAATATCTTAAGTATCTTCATTAAAATTCCAAATATTTATAGTGCTAAAACAACCCAGCTATCATCTTCTTGTGATTGCTCCATTTGCCTAAACCAAGCGATGTAGTTGTCAAGGTAATCTGTGCCAACCCCATTAAATTGCCTTAGCCACTGTTTCCAGCGCATCATCCAATTGTTTAGTGTTTTTATGTGATAGATGCCATCTATAACTCGTTGATTATCAATAGCTATAAGGCGTTTATGATCAAGCTCAAAAGGAAGGTTTTTAACGATGGTTTGATATGACAAATTGCCATCGGTACACAATACACTCTCGGGCGTTAATACTGGTGCTAGTGACTTCTCCAGCTCTTCTCTTGTGTTTCTTTGCAAGACGCAGTGGGTGACAGCACCGTTGCGATCTAATGCAAGCATAACTGGTACTTTAGGTATGTCATGGCTCTTAACACCACGCTTACGTGGAGGTCTTTCCAACTGGCGTTTACCCTTGAACGACTCGTTGATAAATGTTTCATCGGCCTCAATGATCCCATGAAGCTCTGAAGGCTTTCTTTGTCTCGGTTTAGACAATAACTGATGCCGCCAACGCCAAGCGGTTTTAACATTAATACCTAGTTCACTTGCTGCTTCTCTGATCTTGGCTGTAAACCACATGCCTTCTGAATACTGGTGCCATTTATCTTGCTTTTTCATACCAGATAATGGCGTACCAGTAAGTGAATTAAAAGTTCGTTCACAAGCTTTGCATTTGTATCTCTGCTGTCCTCGTGCTGTTGTTCCGTATTTTGTAAACTCATGGCTACCACAATGAGCACATTCGGCTACGCCCTCCTCATGCACAGCAATAGCTTTACCTACATGATTCGAAGAGATCATTTCTTCGATGTGGTGTCGGAGGCGTTTCAACTGAACAAAAGTTAGATCTTCTAGTGTTGCTTGAAGATTAGCAAACTGGGTATTATTCATAGACGCTCCTAACATGATTTGACTTACTTAGTATAGCAAACCAACACAGAAATGGATCAGCGCCAAGTTTAAGCCTGGGCCATTTATTGCGCCTTCAGATCCGAGTGAACAGTTACGTAAACTTCAAAGTGAAATTGCTAACTTAAAGACTGACCTACAAAAAGCAAATCTTGATTTAAATTCAAGCCACCAGCTGAATGAGTTAATCGCCAAAGAAAAGCATGAATATGAGCAGTTAGCGTATGAAATGGACGAAGAGTCTAAATTATTAGCGCAACAAGCGGCCTCTCATGAACAAGCATTGCAGCAACAACAAAAAGAGTACGAAGCCAAAATAAAGGCACTGCAAATACAGCTAGCTTCACAAGATGAAAAGTCAAAAGCTAACCAACGTGAAAAGCTAAACAATAACACTCAAGCAGCAACTAAACATATCGTACTCGACGAAGCGTTAACTCGTATTTTAATAGATCAGCAATTAACAGAAGCAGGTTGGCAGGCTGATAGTGAAGAGCTTACTTATAAAAACGGCATTCGTCCTGAAAAAGGTAAAAATATCGCAATTGCTGAGTGGCCAACGCAATACAATGGCGAACGCGGCCGAGCCGATTACGTATTATTTGCAGGGTTAACACCCATAGCCGTGGTTGAAGCCAAAAAAGAAAACACCAATGTTGCAGGTAAAATTCGTCAAGCTGAGCGATACAGTAAAGGGCTAACAGTCAATCCACCGCTACTACCCGCTTGGGAATTGCAAGGTTTGACCATAGCATGGCCAGATGAAGCCGAAGGCCACTATAAAGTCCCATTTGTGTATTCTTGTAACGGTCGCCCTCATGTAAAACAACTCGCTGAACAATCAGGTATTTGGTTTCGTGATGTACGGGAGTGCTCAAATACAAAACGAGATTTAAGTAAATTCCACACGCCAACAGGTTTACTTGATACCCTCAAGCGCAGCAAAAGCGAAGCACAAAAAAAATTAGATAAAGAGCCATTTGGCTACTTAAAGCTTAGGGAATACCAAAAAAATGCAATTAGTGCCGTTGAGCATGCACTTGCAAATAACGAACGTCGAGCATTACTTGCAATGGCTACGGGTACTGGTAAAACCCGCACAATCATCGGTTTAATGTACCGTTTTTTAAAAGCAGAACGCTTTAAACGCATTTTATTTTTAGTTGATAGAACCGCACTGGGCCAGCAAGCACTCGATGCCTTTAACGAAGCGCCACTAGAGCAAAATCATACTCTTTCAAAAATTTATAATGTCGCAGAACTTGGTGATATGGGTGCAGAGGCTGAAACGCGCGTACAAGTTGCTACCGTGCAAGCAATGGTTAAACGCATATTTATGAGTGATAACCCTCCTCCGCTCGATCAATTTGACTGTATCATTATCGACGAAGCACACCGAGGTTACACACTTGATCAAGAAATGACAGAGGGCGAACTTGCTACACGGGACGCTAGCCAATATTTATCTAGTTACCGACGCGTACTCGATTACTTCGATGCTGTGAAAATAGCGCTCACAGCAACCCCAGCCAAGCACACCAGTGAAATTTTTGGCAAACCGGTGTACACCTATTCTTACCGTGAGGCTGTTGCTGAAGATTGGCTTATCGATCATGAATCACCTATCCGTTATGAAACCTTACTAAGCCAAAATGGCATTCACTTTGATAAAGGTGATAAAGTCCAATCAATTAATACTCATACGGGGGAAATTGAATCTGCAGACCTGGATGATGAGCTTGATTTCGAGGTTAATGCATTCAACCGCAAGGTTATTAACGAGAACTTCAACAAAGTTATTTGCGAACAACTTGTTCAAGAACTCGATCCCTTTGGTGATGAAAAAACCATTATATTTTGTGCTCCCTCACAAAACGGCCTTCATGCAGATATGATGAAGCGATTACTTGATGATGCATTTAAAGAGCTATACAACGGTGAGTATAACCAAGCGGCTGTAGAAGTTATTAAAGGCGACTCTGATAAAGTCGATCAGAGAATTAGACAGTTTAAGAACGAACGCTACCCTAACATTGCAATAACCGTAGACTTGCTCACTACAGGTATTGACGTTCCTAAAGTCTGTAATCTTGTTTTCATGCGCCGAGTAAAATCACGCATTTTATACGAGCAAATGATCGGCCGTGCTACTCGCCGCTGTGATGAAATAGGTAAAACCGTATTCCGTATCTACGACCCTGTCGATATTTATTCAGCTTTGGCTGAAGTGAACACCATGAAGCCTTTAGTTAAAGACCCTAATATAACTCTAGAACAATTGGTAGATGAAATCACTAATCCAGAGCTATTAGAACAAGCTCTGAATACACCTGGCGACTCACCACAAGAAAGTCACGCCGATGTTGTACTCAATCAGTTAAGCCAAAAGGTCATGCGGGTTTTACGTAAAGCAGAAAAAAAGGCAGAAGCAAAGCCTGAGCTAAAACAAAAGCTAAACGAGCTTGAAAGCTTATGGGGAGTAGAGCCTAAAAACCTTCATACCCATTTACACCAACTAGGGCCAAAGCAAGCTGCAAACTTTATCACAGAACATAGTGGTTTAATCCACCAGCTTGCACAGGTCAATACTTTATTGGGCAGTGAACACCAGCCCGTTATCTCTGAACATCATGATGAAATACGTGAAAGAACACAAAGCTGGGGCACACACAAAAAACCAGAGGATTACCTAGAGAGCTTTAATCAATTCGTTAACGAGCAGTTAAACCAAAACATAGCCCTTGCGACTGTGGTAAGTAAACCACGCGACCTTTCTCGTGAGCAATTAACTGAAGTAAAACTATTACTTGATGGTGCAGGCTTCTCAGAGGCGAATTTACAAAGCGCGGTACGTAATCAAACCAATCAAGATATAGCAGCAAGCATTGTTGGTCACATTCGGCGCGCAGCCTTAGGTGAACCTCTTATCCCCTTTGAACAACGTGTTGCTCAAGCAATGTTACGTATATACCAAGCACATTCATGGACACCTAATCAGCGCAAATGGTTAGAGCGCCTTGCCAAACAACTTGTGCATGAAGTTATCGTCGACAAAGAGTTTGTTAATAACCGCTTTAGTCAGCACGGTGGCGCGAAGCAATTTGACAAGGTGCTTAATAATCAACTAGATACTGTACTTGATGAAATAAGTGAAGCTATTTGGCCTATTAAGAGCGCATAAAGTAACGTATATAAATAAATGGAATTACTATACATGTTATATAGGTTATGTATAATTTTATGAAAAATTTATACATAACAACGCTGACATGTATAAAAAAGGATAAAAGCTATCTATGTCGACCACTATAGAACCGTTACCGCTTGCGAATATTGAACAGTGGGAAACCCGCGCTGTTTTAAAAAAAACCGCCACTGCCCATCGCCATTTAGCTGAGTTAAAAGGCGTTGCAGCCAGCATACCTAATGAAGCCATATTGATTAACACACTCGCCCTACAAGAAGCAAAAGACAGCTCTGAGGTGGAAAACATCGTAACAACACACGATGAGCTCTATAAAGCGAACCTGTTTGAAGAAGCGGTCACTAACCCCGCAACTAAAGAAGTACAAGATTATGCCGTTGCTTTAAAGCAAGGGTTCGAAACAGCGCGTAAAAGCAAACTTATTCGTCTTGATGACATACTCGCAATACAAAAAAACCTAGAACATAACGATGCAGGTTTACGAAAGCTCCCTGGTACTGACCTAAAAAACGCACGCACTGGTGAAGTGGTTTACACGCCACCACAGCACGCTGATGAAATTACAAAGCTAATGGATAACCTTGTGCAGTTTATCAACAACGATGAACTATGCGATGCCGACCCTCTGGTAAAAATGGCTATTATTCATCACCAATTTGAAAGTATTCATCCCTTTTACGATGGCAACGGCCGTACAGGGCGTATTTTAAATATTTTATATTTGGTCACCAAAGATTTACTAAACTTGCCTGTACTTTACCTGAGCCGATTTGTAATTCAGAACAAAGCCGATTACTACGCTAACCTACAAGCAGTGCGCGATACCGGCAACTGGGAGCCGTGGTTAGAGTTCATGCTTGATGGTGTCATTGATACCGCGCAAAACACTATTTCACTTATCACCGCCATGAAACACCTTATGGCAGAAGCAAAACACGGCATTAGAGCGCAGCTTCCTAAAATTTACAGCCAAGATTTACTCAACAACCTATTTAACCACCCCTACACCAAAATAGACTTTATTGTTGAGGAACTCGGTGTCACTCGCATTACTGCCACCAAATACCTAGAACAGCTGGTGGAACATGGCTTTTTAACCAAACAAAAAGTAGGCCGTGCTAATTACTACATTAACGAGCCTTTGTGCGCCCTACTGGTTGCCCACGGCTAACGCCCAATTACTAATTTTGAGAAAATTATGACTAATAACGACATCGTACAAAAACTTTGGAACCTATGTGACGTACTACGTGACGACGGCATAAACTACAGCGACTATGTCACTGAACTGGTACTGCTTCTTTTTATTAAAATGGTGCACGAAAATACCGAAGCGGGCGTGTTAAAAAAACACCCGCTGCCAGAGGGCTGCCGCTGGCAAGACATTAACGAAAAATCAGGTATTAACTTACTAAATGATTACAAAGCTATTTTGTTTGCGCTTTCAACGGGTAAACGCCTTGAAGCAGACCCAGAAAACCCAGGCCAAACTAAAGAGGTTCAGGTACATGAAGACCCATTGATCAGCGCTATTTATGCCGATGCACAAACCCGTCTGCGTGAGCCACGCCATTTAGAGCAAATGATTAAAACGCTGGATCAAATTGACTGGTTTAGTGCGCAAAAAGACGGCCTTGGTGACTTATATGAAGGTTTATTAGAGAAAAACGCCAGCGAGACTAAGTCTGGCGCGGGACAGTACTTCATAATGTCATCTACGTTTTTATCGAGCAAATGCCACCTAAAAACCGCCGCCTAAACTGTTACCTATATTTGGCTAAGAACTACCTTTAATATCATCTCAGTAAATCACTTTTCGAGTACGTTGAAGAATTAGCGGATCTCCCTTGCTAAAATTGAGGCTGCCTTTAACAATACTTCTCGCTCCTCAGATATTTCTTCCAACCTAGATTCCAGCTTTTTCATTAAGAACTTACTCTTTGAGTTGTTTTTCTGTATCCGTCCGGTGATCACCGCCTAGCCTTTAAAATTCCACGGTAATAGACTATCGATATCAGGTGTTGATTGGCACAGCTCATCTAAACACGCGGTGATGTAATCGTATGGCGCTAAGCCGTTGGCTTTGGCTGTTTCGATGATGCTGTAAAGTATCGCGCTTGCGTTAGCACCTGTTGCTGTTTGGCTAAACAGCCAGTTCTTACGGCCTATCACAAACGGTTTGATGGCTCTTTCTGCACGGTTGTTGTCGATACTCAGTCGCCCATCATTAATGTACTCAATGAGTTTCGGCCACTGGTTTGCCATGTAATTGGCAGCATCAATGAGTTTACTATTACCAACAAGGTTTGGCTGATGTTTTTCAAGCCACTGTTTGAGTTTATCGAGTATCGGTTTACTCTGTGCTTGTCGAGTCTGGTAACTCTCATCTGCTGATTTATCTTTCAACCGTGACTCTATCCCATACAGCTTTTGTATTAAGCTGAGCACCACATCGGCTTTGCCTGTCTTATTTTTCCCTTGCAGCTTTTTCGCTTCAATGAATTTCCGACGTGCGTGCGCCCAGCACCCCACAAGACTGGCCTGTGTCTTTTCATAAGCTTGATAACCATCAACATGTAAGTACCCTTGATAGCCATCAAGATAATCCATCACGCAGGCGGCTGCGCGACTAGTGTGGTAGTCGTAAAGCACGATGTTAGGGATGGGGCTGTCGGGTTTAGGTGAGTCAGCACCTGAGCAGTACACCCACATGTAACTATTCACTTTATCTGATTTCACCACATTGACCGTGGTTTCATCAGCGTTAAGGAGTGGTTGCTTGAGTAATTCTTCTTTTAACCGTTTAACCAGCGGGGTAAACAGCGCTGCTGACTTAATCACCCAATCGCTCATGGTTTTGCGGCTCAGCTCAATGCCGTATTGCTTAAACATGCTCTCTTGGCGATGAAGCGGTAAACCATATTGATATTTACTGGTGATGAGTTGGCTAAGTAAGCTCGCGGTGGCAATGCCTTTGTTAATGGGCATAGCGGGCATAGGCTGTTGCTTTATCGTTGACCCAGTGCCTGATTTTTCACACTCACGACAGGCGTATTTAGGGCGAATATGTTCAATCACTTTGACGTGTGCTGGAATGAACTCAAGCTTTTCAGCAGTATCTTCACCGATTTTATGTAACTCACCACCGCAACATGCACAGCTTTTATCTGCTATGTCGTGGATAACTTGTTCACGGGGTAAGTCTTTTGGCAGTGGCTTGCGTTTAGGCTTGTTGCGGGTGTAGCTAATTCCTTGCTGCTCAGGCTCAGCTTTCTCAGCAATCTCTTCAACTTCATTAAATAATTCACCTTGCCCTACAAAGCCTTCAGCACTTTTGCCGAATTGCTTTTGTTGGGCTAAACGGAATTGCTCATATAAATAGGCGATTTTAGCATCTTTCTGTATAGATACTTCGCGCTCATATTTAAGCTGTTTTTCAAGCTCAGCAATGCGTTGTTGTAAGGTAAATACATCGTTCATGCCGTTTATTTTACGGCTTTTATGCACAATGAATAGGGTTAATAACTTAAACCTTGATGATCATATCAATTGATCTAAGTAATTAAGTCACTGTGTGCTGACTGACGTTGATTTCTTCATGGCCAATAACGTCATACCCTGATAATAGCCAATGTAATTGTTGCTCATTCAGTGTCATGGTGTCACGTTTAAGCTTAGGCCATTTAAACCTGTGCTTATCAAGTCGCTTGTACCACAATGCAAAGCCTGTCTTATCCCAATAGAGAAGCTTTAACTTGTCGCGCTTTTTATTACAAAACACAAACAGCGCGCCCGATAGCACGGGTAATTCAAGCTCACATTCCACCAACGCCGCAAGGCCATTGATGGATTTACGAAAGTCCACATGCTCAGCACATAAGTACACCTCGGGCGGATTAACAAACATATTCATGCTGATAGACCTTTAATAATTGAGACGATAGCATCACAGTTAAGTGTTGTGGGTAATGTCAGTTGGCCAGTGCGCGTATTAAAGTTAATCGTTGGTTGCTCAGTGATACTGACGTGTGTGCGTTGGGTTTGTTGCTCAACTCGGACAAATTGAGGTGATGCACCTGAAGATTTCACCTGTTGCATGCTTTTATATTTATAAAACGAGCTGATAGATACTTGATGGTGTTTGCAAAACGCTTCATTCGTTCCAGTAAATGATGAGCGAAGCGCTAGGATTTCTAGCCAACGTTTAGGGATGGGTGAATTCATAATGACCTCCAATAAAAAGTTGAAGGTATTTTCAAATACAAAAAATGGTGTTGCTAGGTGGGGTTGGCCGGACGCTTACGGATATACAGCGTCGGTGCCGCACGACGCCAGACGATGCCGACTTGTGGCAACCACCGCCTGAGAGTTGAGCTATGAATAACGATACGGTAAAGCTTATGCAGTAGCAGTGCGAATAATTCACTACT
>NZ_JBECOT010000088.1:0-12107 GCF_040104395.1 Pseudoalteromonas sp. BZA4 | reverse complement strand
ATACCAACCTTCGTTACATTGTCAGAGCCGCTACTTTATTCAGGCTCCTAGGATCATCTGGTGATACAGATGGTTCACTCATTAAGCGGTGAACAGCGCTTCATACGACTTCACGTCGCACGCCCCATTACGCGTTAACGTAAATACTCTAATGGCAGCTGTGGGGTGAACAAAGGACCTTGCTGTTAACCTCAAGGAAGCAAATCTATTCCAAACAGCTTCAGCAATAAAGAAAACAGCCAAAAGCAAATTACAGTTATTAATGAGCTGATGAGTAACGATAGCCAAAAACTGTAGCGCTGCATCAGCATGGGGAAAAGTAAAAACATGGGCAATGTGAGAAGTACATACCAAAAAGTGTACCAAGCATGATTGGCTATTTTCTCTGACGGCTGCTTTTCAACATATAACCAAATCATGGCTAAAATTGTGACTGTCGGTAAGGCCACTATGAGTGCGCCTAGTTTATCATTTCGTTTTGCTAGCTCCGATGCCGCGACAATGACCGTAGCGGTGATCAAATACTTAGTTATTAGCCAACCCATATAATACCCTTAAATCTAAAAACCGATTGCCTATCGGTTTTTGTTGTGGCAATATAGCCAGCGAATTAAATAGAGTAAAGTGTTATGCAATTAGGTGAACTAGAAAAATTAGTGCTTCAACATTTCTGGAATGTCAAAGAGGCGGATGCAAAGCAAGTACATAAAGTACTGGGGTTAGCTCGTGGTAATTCGTTAAATACTATCCAAAGTACGCTTGATAGGTTATTTAAAAAAGAATTACTTAAACGCACTAAACAAGGTCATGCGTATTGTTATTCAGCCAGAGTAGATCGTGAAGGCTTAATTGCTCAACTTATTTCAAATGTAACCAGTGACTTTGTTGATGATGGTGAAAATAGCTTAATTGCTGCGTTCAGTTCTGCTTCGGCACAGCTTAATGACGAACAACTCGATACATTAGAAAAAATGATCGAGAAACAACGCCAGCTAAGAAAGGAACGGGCTTAATTATGTTAGTTGGAGATATGGCAATCGTTCTAAATTTGCTCAGTGTTTCAGTGCTTGCATTTGTGATCGGTATTGCAACTGTTGCTGTCGTATCTCGTTTTGTGTTGTTCAGACTCAAACAAGTCAGTTTTAATAGTCAAAAGTTTATATTGTGGTCACTAGTGAGTGCACCTTGGTGGATAGCCTTTTCTTGTATTGGTTACTTTATGCCTTACTCGTTAGGGTTTGATAAAGTTTTTAACATAAGCTGGTTCGAAGATTTTGCCCATTGGCACCATATCGATATTTTTAGCTTTTCAAGTTGGCACGCGTTAACCTTACTTTTAGCACTAATCTATTTAGCTTGGCGCGTAACTAAGACTACCTTTGTTAGAACCAAACAGTCCATCGCATTATCGAGTTTACTAAGCTTTACTGATGCACAAGGTGCTAGGACGACTAATGGCAATCAATATTTATTGATGCCTGTTAAAGTGCCTGTTGCCTTTACTACAGGTTTTATATCTCCCAAGATATATGTATCAACCGGACTACAAACCCAAGTTAGCGATGAACAACTTAATATCATCGTTAATCATGAACTGGCCCATGTAACGGCAAGAGACCCGTTATTTAAAGTGCTTTTCACGGCACTTGCCAGCTTCTATCCGTCACGTATAAAACAAACCCTAATCGAGCAATATGTCTTAATGACGGAAAAGATGGCCGACAATGAGGTCACAAAAGAATACGACCACCTTGATATCGCACAGACATTAATTGATGTCGCTAGACTTCAAAAAGCACTTCCTACGGACTGCGATCAGGCGTCTGTTAGCTACTTCGGACATGATTACACGAGTCTTCGTGTTGAGGGTTTATTAAATCCAATTAATAAACCGTCACTTACTACTATCATCATTACTCTAGCATTATTGGCAACTATGCCAGTACTAGCGGCATCCACTGTCGATAGTTTTCATCACTTTATCGAAACTTTTTTCATCCATTAATTAAGGATATGGAATGAGATTTAATTTTTATAAAAGCAACGGAAAAAAACCGATCGGCAATCGGTTTTTGGCTGTTGGTCTAGTTTTAACAACGGGGGCTGGTTTAGTAACATCAACTCCCTTTTTGGCTAATGCGCAGTCCCAGCAGCAATTACAGTCATCACATCAGGTTATAAATTTAAGCAAGGCTGTGACCATGACTCTACAAAGTCATCCTGAGCTAAAAGCCTTGATAGCTCAAGAAGCTGTGTGGCAAGGTAATATCGAGCAAGCTGGCATTGGAGAGCGTCCTCAAATAGGTTTAATGATTGAAGATGCGTTAGGGACAGGTGAGCATAGCGCATTACAAAGTATGCAATCAACGCTCACATACTCTTGGTTGCTTCAACAAGATCAAATTGATGGCAGAGTTAATGCGGCAAAAAGCCAAGCAAATGCAGTAATAGTAGAGCAAAAAATAAAAGCCCTCGATTTATCTGCGATTGTTGCTAAACAGTTTGTTGAAATCTTGATAAAGCAAGAGCGCTTGAAACTCAATCAATTAGCGGTGTCTCAGGCACAGGAAGTGGTTGACGCTATTGCCAAAAGAGTAAAAGCGGGTAAAAGTTCCAATGTTGAAATGCGCTTGGCTCAAGCCGAGCTGGTTCGAAGAAATCTCGCTGTAGAAGATTTAGAGCACGAATTAAAAGCTAGTCATTATCAACTGTCATCCTTATGGGGCAAGCCTCAGGCTGAGCTTAAATTAACTGGGAATTTAATGCTTAAGCCGGAAATTCCCTCGGTAGAAAGCCAGCTAATCAAGCTTAAGCAAGTCCCACAAATACAGCAGTTTGTTAATGAACAACGTATCGCTCAGTCTCAAATGGAGCTTGCACGCATTGAAGCAAAACCTCAGTGGCAACTCACTGCGGGATTGAGACGATATGAAGCGACAAATGACTTTGGTTTAGTAGCGGGTATATCTATTCCTTGGGGGAATGACAATAGCAATGCAGGAACAATAGCGGCCTTACGCGCAAAACAAGATGTACTGGCAACTCAGCAACAAGCCTTAATGCAGAAACTGGATGCACAGCTATATGTGCTATTACAAGAAATGGCGCATTCCCACCATGTCATTGAAACGATTCAAGCTGAAATTATTCCCGTACTAGAAACCGCATTGACTGAAGCAAGTCAGGCATTTGATATCGGTAAGCTTAGCTACAACCAGTGGAGTGATATACGTAGAGAGCTGCTCAGCGCCCAAAATCAGTTACTTGATGCTTATCAATCTTTGCATTTACAACATATTGAAATTCAACGCCTAACTGGCGTGCCCGTTAGTGATAGCGAGTAAAACCATGAGTAAATTTATGAAAAATAAAAATATTCTGTCGTCATTGAGCTTGGCGATTATTATCTCATTCACAGGTGTCGTCGCACCTAATGCTATTGCAGCATCAACACCTGCGGCAGAGCAAGCTGAACCAGAGAAAGGTCCACACCGTGGGCGCATGTTACGAGATGGTGATTTTGCCATTGAACTCTCTATTTTTGAAACTGGTGTGCCACCAGAGTTTCGTGTTTGGGCGACAAATGATGGACAACCTATAGACCCAAAGAATGTCGATTTAAACGTAAAATTAATTCGCCTAGGCGATGGCACTGATGATATTAACTTCAATGCTCAAGGTGACTTTCTTCGCGGTGATATGGTGATTTATGAGCCTCACTCTTTTGTTGTTGCCATTGAAGCAACTTATCAGGGTAAAAAGTACAATTGGCGATATGACAACTTCGAGGGTCGCACCACAATTGAACAGGCAGTTGCCGATGCAATGGAAATCAACACTGAAATCGCAGGCCCTGCGACAATTCATCAAACCATACCCGCTTATGGAAAATTAAGTTTACCTGTGGACGCTAAGCGAAACATTGCTGCGCGTTTCGATGGTGAAATCACCAAATTACACGTCAATTACGGTGAAATTGTTAAAAAAGGGCAAACGCTATTCACAGTAGAAAGTAATGAAAGTCTTAAGCCCTACGTTATTAAAGCGCCCATTAACGGTGTTATTACCCAGTTATTCGCAAACGCGGGTGAGCAAACTAATGGTAAAACCTTACTCACCATTACCAATCTTAATCGCCATATTGCCAAATTAGCGGTTTATCCTTCGGATTATTCCAAGGTTAAACTGGAAACGCCAGTTACGTTAAACATTGAAGGTCATGAGGACCCCCTTGTAGGTGAGGTGTCATTTATTGAACCTAGCGTGAGAGATGATCAGGCAAGAATAGTTTGGGTCGAATTAGAAGGTCGTAACCTTGCCGAAGGCGGCTTCGTAAAAGCTGACATTGAAGTTGCAACCATTGATGTGCCACTGGCTGTAAAGCGTGTTGGCTTACAAGGTTTTAGAGACTTTACTGTTGTTTACGCCAAAGTGGGTGAGCAGTATGAAGTTCGTATGCTTGAGTTGGGCCGCACTGGAGGCGAATGGATTGAAGTATTAGGTGGCCTAAAAGCGGGAACCGAATACGTGACCAACAATAGCTACATCTTAAAAGCCGACATTGAAAAGTCTGGCGCATCACACGATCACTAGGAGTGTATAAATGTTGGAGTCAATTTTACGCTTTTCAATAAAGCGCAAATTCCTTGTCATGGTGATGGTGTTAGCTGTGTCAGGTTTGGGTATATGGAATTTTACCAAACTACCGATTGATGCAGTGCCTGATATCACCAATGTGCAGGTAATGATCAATACCGAAGCGGCTGGGTTTACGCCATTAGAAGTTGAGCAAAGGGTAACTTTTCCGTTAGAGACCGCATTGTCGGGTTTACCGGGGTTAACCTATACCCGCTCAGTTTCTCGTTATGGCCTATCTCAAGTGGTTGCAATATTCAGTGATGATACTGATGTCTATTTTGCCCGTCAGCTTGTTAATGAGCGTTTATCAGCGGCACGCGCTGAGTTACCGCTGGGCTTAGAGCCTCAACTTGGGCCAATTGCGACAGGTCTTGGTGAAATATTCATGTTCACTGTTGATGCTGAGCCTGATGCTACACATGCTGATGGCACGCCTATTACACCAACGGATTTACGAACCGTACATGACTGGACAATAAGACCACAGTTAATGCGGGTGCCGGGTGTAGTAGAAGTGAACCCGATAGGCGGATTTGAGCGTGAAATATTAGTCGCTTTCAAACCTGAAAAGTTACTTGCTTTTGGGCTGTCACAAGCCGATGTGGTTGATGCAATTTCGCAAAACAACCAAAACCAAGGTGCAGGCTTTATTGAGCAAAATGGCGCACAGTGGTTGTTAAGGCTGCCCGGTCAGGTTACTGATATGACTGCCATTGGTAATATTCCGCTTAAGTCGCTTGATGGTTCATCAATTTATATAAAAGACGTAGCCGATATTGAAAACGGCAAAGGGCTTAGAACTGGCGCTGCTACACAAAATGGTCGTGAAGTGGTGATGAGTACGGTATTTATGCTTATTGGCGAAAATAGCCGCACAGTAGCTCATGCCGTGGGAGAAAAGCTCAAGGAAATTAACGCCACTTTACCAGAAGGTATAGTCGCAACTGCTGTTTATGATCGCACTAAATTAGTAGATAAAACGCTACAAACGGTTCAGCTTAACCTGATCGAAGGGGCGATATTGGTTATCGTTGTACTCTTTGTGCTACTGGGTAATTTCAGGGCTGCATTTTTAACAGCCTTAGTGATCCCATTTGCCATGTTGATGACAGTAACAGGTATGGTACAAACTCGCGTGAGTGCTAACCTGATGAGTTTAGGCGCGTTAGATTTTGGTTTGTTAGTCGATGGTGCCATTATTATCGTGGAAAATTGTCTTCGCAGGCTAAGTCAAGCAGGAAACAAACCTCTGCCGCTAAAAGAACGCATGGAACTCGTGTTCGAAGCCACAAAGGAAGTCATACGTCCAGCGCTATTTGGCGTGTTTATTATCACCGCTGTTTACTTACCCATTTTTGCTCTTGAGGGTGTTGAAGGCAAAATGTTCCACCCGATGGCGATCACCGTGGTTATCGCGTTACTTAGCGCTATGGTGTTATCGGTTACCTTTGTACCCGCTATGGTTGCCTTGTTATTTAAAAAGCCTGTGAAAGAAAAACATAGCCCAATAATTCGTGGTGCTACTGTTCTTTACAAGCCTGCTTTAAACTGGGTTTTAAAAGCCCGTTGGTTCGTTGTTATAGCCGCAACAGTATTAGTGGGTTTCTCAGGTTATCAGGCAACTAAGTTAGGTAGTGAATTTGCGCCTAATTTGGATGAAGGTGATATTGCCATGCACGCGCTGCGAATTCCGGGTACGTCATTGTCTCAAGCAATCGCGCTTCAGGAATCTTTAGAAGATAAAATTAAACAAATGCCAGAAGTTGAACGCGTCTTTGCCAAAATAGGCACTGCCGACGTTGCAACTGATGCCGTTCCGCCAAGTGTCGCAGATAACTTCATTATCCTGAAACCTCGCGAGTTGTGGCCTGATCCAGATAAGACAAAAACTCAAGTTGTAGAAGAGTTAGCCGCGCTAGTAGAGCCAATTCCGGGGAACCGATATGAGTTTTTACAGCCAATACAAATGCGTTTTAACGAATTGTTAGCTGGGGTGAGAGCTGAACTTGCGATAAAAGTGTTTGGTGATGACTTTGATACGTTGACTACGTTAGGCAGTGAGATAGAGGGTGCAATCTCTCAGGTTGAAGGTGCCGTAGATATACAAGTTGAGCAAACCACTGGTTTACCCATGCTTAATCTTGTGCCAAATCGTGAAAAACTGATGCAGTTTGGTATTAGTATTAGCCAAGTACAGTCTCAAGTGGCAATGGCTATGGGCGGTACAGTTGCAGGTAAGTTTTATCAAGGCGATGTGCGCTCAGATATTGTAGTAAGGCTCACAGAGTCCAAACGTAATGATATCGATTCAATACCTTATTTACCGATAACGTTGGCTGATGGACATACAGTACCACTTAAAGAATTGGTTGATATTGAGCTGATATCGGGTGCTAACCAAATAAATCGTGAAAATGGTAAACGTAGATTGGTAGTAACTGCCAATGTTCGTGGTAGGGACTTAGGTAGTTTTGTTGCAGACATACAAGCAGCCATTAATGAAAACGTTGAAGTACCTGCTGGTTATTGGGTGGAATATGGCGGCACTTACCAAAAACTGCAATCCGCTTCAGAGCGCCTGAGTATTGTTGTACCTGTCACTTTAATCATGATTGTTGGTTTATTAATCCTCGCCCTTAACTCGTTTAAAGATGCCATGATCATCTTTACGGGGGTTCCGCTTGCATTAACTGGTGGTATTGCTGCGCTGTTACTACGTGATATTCCGTTCTCAATTTCGGCAGCGGTTGGCTTTATCGCCTTATCGGGCATCGCCATCCTAAATGGACTGGTTATGGTGTCGTTTATCAGAGAACTGCGCAAAGATGGTTTGGCACTTGATAAAGCAATCTTTGATGGTGCGCTGACGCGTCTTCGACCTGTGTTAACAACCGCACTCGTTGCTTCATTAGGTTTTATTCCTATGGCGTTAAATACAGGCATAGGCTCGGAGGTTCAGCGGCCTCTGGCAACAGTAGTCATTGGTGGCATTATTTCGTCAACGATTTTGACTCTGTTTGTCATCCCTGCCTTATACAGAATTTTACATAAAGAAAAGGAGTCTATTTTGACTGATGTTGAAGTATTGGAGTCTCAAGATGCCAAGTAACATGATTAAAGTACTGACTTATCTGACGATTGCGCTGTTAGCGCTTGTCAGTATCGAAGCTTTTGCTCACGGAGTCGATGATAAAACCAGAGCATTTTTAGAGCAAAATAATGGAGTACAGTTTATCCCGTTTTTATATATAGGCGCTAAGCATATGATAACGGGCTATGACCACTTGCTGTTTTTAGTCGGTGTTATCTTCTTTTTATATCGTAGCCGTGACGTACTGTTGTACGTCACCATGTTTACTATTGGGCATAGTACAACCCTGTTATTTGGTGTGTTAAGTGACATACAGGTCAATGCTTATTTAATTGATGCCATTATCGGTTTTTCCGTAATTTATAAGGGCTTCGATAATCTAGGTGGCTTTAAGCTTTGCTTTAATTGGCAGCCTAATACCCAATGGGCGGTGCTGATTTTCGGTCTGTTTCATGGCTTTGGTTTAGCTACCAAATTACAAGAGTTTAGCCTAGCTGATGAAGGTCTTATTACCAACCTGATTGCCTTTAACTTAGGTGTTGAACTTGGTCAATTTGCTGCGCTCGCACTTATTTTGATCATGATAAATGCATGGCGAAAACTGCCTTCATTTCAACGCTTTTCGACAGTCACAAATACCGCACTAATGAGTGCTGGTGTGATGTTGATGGGCTTACAACTTGCTGGTTACTTTACCATTTAATCGATTTTTAACTTATAGAAATACAGAAATAAAAGAGAATTTTATGCAACATACAGTTAGTACCAAAACACTCGTTAAAGCGAGTATTTCAGCAGTCGTTGTCGCGGCTATTGCACTGGTTACCTTTATCTTACCAGCAGAGTACAACATCGATCCGACAGGTATTGGAAACAAGTTAGGTTTAACAGCACTTGCACAAGCGGCTGAAGTGGAAACAACGTCATTAGAGACAACTAAAGGCACGGATGAGTTTCAAACAATAGAAGTGACAGTCCCTGCGGGACGCGGCATCGAATATAAATTTTATATGAAGCAGCATGAAAAAATGACTTATGAATGGTTAACCGATGGTGTTCCATTGTACTTCGATTTACATGGTGAGCCAGAAGGTGACACAACGGGATATTTTGAAAGCTATGTTATTGCTACTACTAATGAAATGAAAGGTAGTTATACCACGCCATTTGAAGGCTCTCATGGCTGGTACTGGAAAAACAAATCAGACAAGCCAGTTTCAATACAGCTAATGGTCAAAGGGCAATACAAAGTTATTGGCCTTAAACAATAACGAATTTAACTTTACGAATTTCATACAAAATGGAGACTAAAATGAACAAACTAATATCAATCGTTGCGCTTTGTGGTGCCTTGCTAACTAGTAATGTACAGGCACATGGAGATCATGGTGTCATCAGCGGTCAGAAAGCTGTTAGCATCGCTGCAACACATATTCAAAAGATGACATTTAAAGACGCTGGTTTTGAAGTTGGTAAGTTAGATGAGTCATGGAAAAATATTGATAAGTCGCAACTTTCGATTGCTAGCGTTGAAGACAATTTCTACGTAGTTAGTGCATCTAATGCTAGCAACGAAGATAAGCTTTACTTCCAAATTGCAAAAAATGGTCAAGTTATAGCGGTTAAAAATAAAAACAACTTTTAACAAAATAAGAAGGCACCTTTTGATACATGAGGTGCCTTTGTTTTTGTACCAAGTCCGCTTTTGGCACAGAGCCACTGGTCGGCTCTAACTCATTAATTAGATGGTACGCCCCACCCATTAGCTAAACTCATAGTGTTGGCTATTACAGGAGGAAACCATCATGTCAGTTGCAAAAGTCATAGGTATTGATTTAGGTAAATCAACCTTTCACCTAATTGGTCACGATTATTCTGGTCGTGAAATATTTCGCCATAAATACTCCAGAGCAAAGTTAGTCGATTTTCTATCTGTCCAAGAATCAACAGTTATTGCAATGGAAGCTTGCTGCGGTGCTCACTGGCTAGCAAGGAAATGCAAACAATTTGGACATGAGGTTAAGCTAATACCAGCTCAATATGTAAAACCTTATGTTAAGACCCACAAGAATGATTACATTGATGCAGATGCGATAGCAGAAGCTGCAACAAGGCCAAACATGAGGTTTGTTTCAGTCAAAACAGAAGAAGCTCAACTAGGGACCGTTATTAGACGTGTTCGTTCTGGCTATATTAAAGAAAGAACCGCCTGTATGAATCGAATTGGCTCGATACTACTGGAATTTGGACTTAGCTTTCCGAGAGGCCATCATCAAATGAAAAACTTGTTCCAATGGATAGCTGATCAAAATGAAGTGTTGCCACCGCTATTGATTGCAGAGCTAACAACTCAATATGAATATTACAATCAACTAAATGTGTGGATTAAAGCTCAAGAAGATAAGTTATTAGCGTTAAATAAAGAAAACGATATAGCTAAGTTATTACAAACAATTCCAGGTGTTGGACCTATGACTGCATCATGCTGTATATCAGCAGTTGGTAGTCCACAGGATTTTGATAATGGACGTAATTTTGCCGCTTGGCTAGGGTTAGTTCCATTTCAATACTCAACGGGCGGTAAACCTAGAATGTTAGGTATTTCCAAGCGAGGGAATAAGGAACTGAGAGAGTTATTTATTCACGCTGCTCGTGCCGTTATGTGGCGGGATAAAACAGCGGAAAAGTTCTTTGGAACATGGTTGATAGATTTAAAATGTCGAAAGCCATTTAATGTCGCACTTGTTGCTTTAGCAAATAAAATAGCAAGAATAGCTTGGTCTGTAATGACCAAGAAGAAGCCCTTTGAAATTAGAGTTTAAGTCAGTTTGCATATGATAATTAATGATGACAAAACGGTTAGACCACCAGATTGAAGACCTTGTGGACATTTCAGTAAGATAAAGTACTTTCTCATTTTTGAGGACAATCTGGCGCAGATCTCATCGTAGAGCTGGGACTAATGAAAGTCTCTAATAGACTCTGAATACATTAGCGCAAACCATCTCCGTTATTTTTAGTTATTAACTTGCAAAACGGGGCGTACCATACATTCTGTCCAAAAACAATTTTGGGGCTCAAATGATTTGGTTTCTCATGCTTCAACTTACTTTAGTTGATGCAACTAGCTAATTCTTAACCTTTCCACCATTTCATTTAAAACTTTATATTGTATTTCCCTTAGCATACGTAACTCTACAGCGCGTGTAGGGGTAGTTGGCATTTCTAGGACTTCTTTGTAAAGAATCTCAAATACACCTTGAATGTTTTTAACCATGGAATCTAAGTAAGTTGCAGCTCCCTTGTCTGGCATGCCAATTTCATTTGCAAAAGCCAAAACATCATCTCGCCTTAATTCATCAAATGTTTCTTTTCCATTTATCGGTATTGATAATTTTTGCTCAAGTGGTTTAGTCCCTTCTTGCACATATATTATCGTAGACAATAAATCATAAAATGGTGTCAGCTGTGGATCCCCATCCCCATAATAAAAGCTAATATTTTTTAGGTGTGCATCACCGTTTCCTATAAGAAAATTAAAAATAACCCAGCGATATAGCTTTATTGTATCTTGTGCCTTAGTCCGAACTTTGCCCAATATCTTCTTATAAATTTCAACAGTTGAAGCTGCATATTTAAAATCTTTACCAAAACTCAATAGTTGACACGCATCAATAATGTGTCGACGCTCTTGATTCGGGTATTTACCATACCGGTCAAATCTTTCAACTAAATAGATAGGCTCAGGTACATACAATAACTCCACTTTTGGTACATCTATACCCATCATTTTAGCAAGCCTCATAACAAACCATTCATTACAAGTCGTTTGCCAATAATCATCAGGCTCTGAATGATCTGGTTTCAATATATGAGTGGAAGGCGTACCTGCATTACCTTCAAAAAAATCAGAGCCTTTTTTTATAACTAGCATTTTATATTGTGCCCCAGCGAGTGACATCCTACTACCTTGTCTCTTATTCAATGGTGCTTTAGGGAGAGCTTTTATCCTCTCTGAAAGAGCAGATAATTCTAGAGGCTCAGCACTTGGATCTGGCAAGCCCCCCCCCTTAGGCAACATTATTAAGGCACCAGCGGACTCAATACCTGACACTTCTAGTAATGCAAATGAATCGTAGTAGTCAACTTGCGCATCTTTTGCTAATAATTTGCGCGCGTTTTCTTCGGGTAAAAGATTATCAAAAAAGCTCTAAACAGGACGTTTAGTACCTGTATCTAACGTCATTTCATTTTGAACATTAGGCTTGCGCAATCTCACCCTTTCAAGGGCGAGTCAAGCAAGAGGTAACTAGTCTTTTTTCTGACTTAAAGCGCGTGAAGTTTTTACGGCTCTTTCACTTGGCGGTGTGTTTTGATT